>JAFGXZ010000227.1 GCA_016936335.1 Fidelibacterota bacterium | reverse complement strand
TGACCGAACAGTATATTGTAAGAATTGTATCAGCGTCGGGTGCTGTCCAATTCAGTACTGTCGAATCAATATCAAGCATCTCAGAACCAACAGACCAGGTATAGGTCAAATCATCGGCGTCACGATCATCGGCCGTGCAATAAATATTGATTGATTGATTAAACAAAACAGTTGTTGAATCAGCAGCGATGGCTTTAATCCGGGGCTGATAATTGCTGACTGTTTGACCTGAATTATAGTCAATTACAATACCATTGGCCAGAATCTTATCATCCTGATAATTGATTGTTCCACCAGAAGGTACCTGAACTAACAAAACAACACCATCGGCAGGAATTGTTATTGAAGTTTGCCCGGAGATTGTCTGGATTAGATAATCGTTGCTAACAGCATCATACAAATCAACCGTCTGGTTTCCCACATCGATTGTAATTGTCTTATTTTCAGAATGTGGATTGTAATATAGATAACTCGGATATGAATTATCCTGGAAAAAATCGGTTTTACAGAGATCCAGTCTTAAGATTCCCTGGATATCGGTTGTATCAATGATTCCGCCTAATATTCCAACATGAGAAGCACCATAGAGTGCAAAATTTGTTTCTCCCCAGTCTCCACCCATCGCATCGCCGGTGGCGAAGGGACTGACACCGGAACCGATGGCAAATTCCCGCATCGATTCATGCGCAATACAGGCGTCTGGATCGTATTCATAGGACCAGGCTTCCCCATCTTGACGGTCAGCCGGTAAATAATTTGAATAAAATAATCGGGAAGCATTTGCCAGGTTCAGCACCCATTTCCCGATTGCCCGGGCATAGCGATCATCGTATCGGACCATTGGTACCAGAGCACTGGCCATCTCAAAACCGTTCATGACGAAGGCGTAGCCATCATTCAGTGCTTCACCGACAAGACCATCACAATCATATCCACCCCAATTGCCTAACGTTACCCCCCATTCCCGGGCATTACCTTCCGGATCAAAACACCAGTTCAGCATTTTATCGACATTGTAATTGGTGCCCAACTCGGCATTCATTCTGGCGGCCGTGTAAACACCGTATGGTAATTGCAATTCATAAGCAGCATTATCTGGAAAAGCACTGAGAAATTCCAGCGCCCATTCGGCACCTATTCGATATCGCTGATCAGCGGTTTCAATAAAGGCATTATATAATATCCAGGCAATGGATCCGGCGGATTCCGGTTCTCTGACACCGGATGTATAGGGCGTCATGGTTGACAGATACCAGCCGCGATAATTCATGGAAGCCTTTTTCCAGGGTGTGGCACTGCCGCCCATGGTTTCCACAGCCTTCAACCATTGATCGGCCACTGATGTCAATTGATAATTAAAATGACCGGTGCCGGGATAAAGATCATATAATTGATAAAAGAACACATTGGGCATCATGGCATACCACCAGTCATCACCGCTCTGCGCGGTCGGACCATTCAGATAAACATTTTCTTCCGGACGTCGGTTAAACCATTCTTCGCAACCCAGCACCCAGTTATGGCCGTCCTGATCACTTTTATCAATGCCAATCAGAGACGCGCTAATCACAGCCGGTAATACATTAATCGCCTCAGCGTTTGATGGGTAAGGCGTTCCCACAACAGTATGAAGTCCAAAGCTGTTGTGATTCGGATAGTTGATTGTATTGGTATTGATCCAGATCAGGGGTAAATATTGTCCGGACCGTTCAAGATCAAAAACGAGACTATCATAATCCAGTGTAACCTGTCGCCAGTCCCGCATTAAATAGGGTTGTGGCAAATTTGGCATCTGCTCGACCCGATTGATGTTTATCTGTTCACCATAGATGACAGTCACAATCAATACGATCAGAAAAGCCGTACAGAGACGGCGAAAAAAATTGAACAATTTATTCATTGAAGTTCCTTCTAAAAAAATAGTGCTTCATTCAATCATCTTGTATTTTGCATACAAGATATTAATGATAATTCATCAAAAATCAAGTCGTAAAGTAAACCGACTTACGTATTCCAGTAATCCGAAATCGGCATAGGCATAATCAAATTTAATATTCGACTGGCCAAACATTTTGTATCGAATACCTGCTCCAAAAGTCAGCCCCTCCTCTGTATCCTGCTGGCCGATAGCCTGATAACCAACCCGCGCGAACAGCATATTCAGGATTGACAATTCACAGCCCGTATTGATACTTTCGGTATTATTAATTGGATGAAATGCATCAACGGCAACCGTTAGTCTTGAAAACTTTGTGTTAAAAACATCATAGGCGATGCCAAACTGCATGTTCAAGGGTAGTGGCCATTCATCGGTAATTAATTTTCCCATAATCCGGTCATTATTTCCATCGATACTCGGATCGGCATCATAATAGATAATCAAATCGCTGCCATCCATCTGCATCGATGGACCGAAATTAGTAATCGCTGCCCCGATCCGCAAACCTTTTAAACCGGTATTATACAGTGTTCCTATATCAAGCGCAATGCTGGATGTTTTTTCATGCCAGATCCGTTCGGAGATATATTTCCCGGTAAATCCAATGGAAAACCGATCAGTTAGTGCATAGGAATATGACAATCCCACAGCAATACTACTGGCATCATATTCTTCCCCGGTACCATCCGGATAATCCACAGATCGCACTTCCATCTTTGGTACCGACATGGCATTCAGGAAAAATCCTGCTGTTCCCCATCTGCCAAATGGAATCGCGGCGCCCAGATAATTAAAATTGATATCGGCTAACCATTCGACCCGTTCAAAAACCGCTTCACCATAACCAATCCGACAAAGTCCGGCAGGATTCCAGTACATAGCCGATACATCGTTTGCTACCGCCACAAAGGCCCCGCCCATACCAATTGCACGGGAACCAACACCGACTTCAAGAAAAGGTGCAGCCGTTGTCCCCACGTTTGTCAGCCGGTCAGAGGAAGCAAATAAAGGAGGCAATAAAAATGTCACAAGAATGGAAATACTAATGAATTGTTTCCAAATTTGTTTTATTCGAACTGTTATCATGAAACTCTCCTGTTCGATTATTGAGTATATACGGCGATGAAATCGACTTTCCGTGAAAGTCCTTCATCTGTTGTACTCACTGCCATTAATTGTTCTTCATATACCTGAATGTTTGTTTGTTCTCTTAATTCAGATATGTATTTATTTAAAAAGTCCTGAAATTCCTTATCGTTTTTAAATTCACCGGCATTGTCTCGGTAAACCGAATTAATCATTTTTTGCGCCAGGAGGTATTCGCTCCTGGTCTGCACTTCCTCCTTCACGGAAGGCAGGCGATCCAGCTTTTCCCGAATTCCTTTCTCTGAAAAAACCCAATCCCGGACATATAGAGCCACAGAATTCTTCAGGCTTTCCCGCAGAGCAAGTTTGCTATCATAACTAATCTTTTGTGGATTAACTTTATACTGAAGTAAAATATCAGAAACAGTCATAGTACCGTCTTTAAAAACAGCAAGTGGTTGTGTGATTATATCCTTTTCATTATCAGCAATATATTTAATTTCATCGTTTGAAATGTACTGAATCCGGGGGTCAACACTGACTGGGCGATTATTCCAGATCTTTTCCGTCAATTTATTTAAGGCATCAGCTTTAATGATCAACTTCTGGGGCGCCATAACATCCTGAACAAATTGGGATGCTGTCTTTACTTCCTTACGTTTGCGTAAAATACCGTGGATCGATTCGCGATTTGCCTGAAAATCATTCTCACGAACAATCACTTCTTTTTCCTTTTCAACTACTTTAAAAACATGGTATTTTTGGCCGTCAAATATCGGTTCAGAACATTGATGAACCGGCAAATTAAATAATTGCTCTTCTAAATCGTCATGAACATCATTCCAGCCAATAACATCAACGGGTCCAAAAACATCCAAAGTCCTTTCCTCGATTCCGGGATATATGGGCGAATGTTTAAAAAGCGTTATTCCTTTTGAAACATTGATTGCATCCTCTTCCCGTTCACTTTCAAAATGCTTGACAAACAACGTTATTTTTGACCGGTGAAAGGCTTCGCTTTCTTCGTTTTCAGCAACAGTAATCGGAGTGCGAATATGCTTCAGGTAGAGTTCCCGATTGATCGCTTGCCGGCGATAGAGATCAACCGCTCGTTGCATCATTGTATCAGTCGAACCTAGTTCTAACTTTTCAGCGTTTTGAGCTAACACTATTCTATCGATTAAACGATCTAAAACCGCATTTCGAGCGATGCTGTCCTCTTGACTGGTTAATGTTCTTGGCGATAATTCATAGGCAAAAGCGTATTCACCAGCGGTAATTATCCGATTACCGACTTGCGCGACTACTGGTGATTCCGGTTGTTTGATTCCACAACTTAATATCCCTGAAGCGAGGACCACCCCAATTACAATTAATATCTGTTTCATTCTATGAAATAATTGCTTCATTTGATCAATGCGAACCTTCCGATTTTCTCACCTATTCCTGGTGCGTCTACATGAAAGACATAAATTCCATAGGCAATCTCATTGTCATCCTTGGATAAAATATCCCAGGGTTCCATCCCGTCATCTGCCGTGCTGTGATGCTCAATCGTATCCACGAGATACCCCCGCAAATTATAGATTCGGATAGTGCAGTCCTTCGGCAAATGGTAAAAATGCAGACGCCGTTCGCCCCGGCCAAACTTATACATATTCCTCGGTTCCCAGGAGGCCGTCACAACATAGGGATTCGGGACCACACAGATATCATCCAATTCATTTTTAGCCAGAGTGTTACTGGAATCGGCACCATTCAGAGTAAACCGGAATACATCACCCATTTTATATACTGCCCAACTGGTATCGATTATAGTAGTTCCATTTGAAATAGTCGTATCGAATACCATTTTATATGTCGTATTTCTAAATGGTTTTGTCGTTGCAATATAACATTGATCGCCCGGCGACGGAGGATCAACGGTAATCCAGGTAGTATCAGCATATGGCACATTATCCACCCAGACTGTATCAATTTCAAACAACGGAGTAAACCGAATCATCCAGGATGTATGGCGCTTAAAAATAAAATCAGCATCGGGAACAATAATAACAATATCATCACCATGGCTGTATTTACCATCTTTATCAATATCAGCAATTGCATATAGTGCTTCCGAGGAATCAGTTACATTATAGATACCGACGTTTGATGGAAGTGATTTATATCCAAGTACGCCCTGTGAATAGGTATAAACTGAATCATAAAATGTCATAATGTAATCAGACGGCTGATTGATATTTAATCGATAACCGCCCACATTTTCGTTATCGGGATTCAGACGTATCTTGGGAATGTAATCGAAACTTCCATTTAAAAACCTGCAATTTTCCTCATCAATCCAAATACTGGTATCATTAAAAACTGTTACCGTTATTCCGTCCAGCACCGGGCTCTCCAAACCATAAATATTAACCAGAGTACTGTCCAGCAGAAGCGTATCCGCAGCAACATTCCGGATTGTTAAATAGGGAAATGTCTCTGTATGAAATTTTGAATCTTCCAGAAAAGCAACTTCGTAGGTCGTTTCTCCGGAAGGAATTTTATATTTTTCAACCAAATCAATTGAAATACTGCCCGTTCCGGGTCCAATATGATCAATATCTCCTTCCACGCTCGGCGGAATATATCCAGCTGCCGCCGGTCGGGGAATGGCAATCCCGCAGTTGATATCAGTAAAGGTTACCTGCCCCAGTGAATTCATGCTGATAATAGATGAACATTCCGAAGGTTGCAGACCTTCAACACCTTCGTTACTATACGTATAATAACCGTAATCATAGGCCACAACAGCATAGTAATACGTTTGACCATTTTTGACATCATAGTCGGTATAGGTATGCCGGAGGCCGGTATCATCACCCTGGTTAAATTTAATTCCATAAATATCAATCGGATGAGGTCCCTTTTTACCATCCCGCAAATCAAATTGAGCAATTGGTTTGCGGTAAGTTGAATTTCCATAGGAATCGGTAATGACTTTGTTCTCCAGAAACTGCGGTTCAGTGCCCCGATAAATCATATATCCTTCAAAGTCGAATTCCTGTAAAAAGGGATCAAATGATTTTTCAGCAACATCATCCCAAACAAGGGTAACTTCTCCATCACCGGGATAGATCTTCAATGTCGGTTTCAAAGGCGGTTTTGCAAATTGGTAATCCGCATTATAGATCTGCTGAACTGCCTTTTTATTCTTCACGAGATCATCTTTGTCCTCGCCAAAAAGCAAGGCCATGGAATATCGTTCAGTTTGATCCTTTTTTAATGGGAATGACCCTGACGAGAAAAACATACTTAGATTGTTCGGCTGTTCGATCTCATCCAGCGGTGGTGCCAGACGGCTGAATACGCCCCAGTTACCCTCATCATCAGTCAATTCATAGCGGTGAGTTGGGAAGATATCAAAACCGGTTAAACCGATCTGATCCGATTCATCAGGATCGGTGGCATTAAAATTCGGTTCGCCATTTGTTGGCAGGCCATCACCTTCACCCACATCCGGACCCTCATAATGCAAATCGTACGGACCAACACCATCTTCGCCGACATCATCGTTCAACGGTTCTTCCTGGTCCCAGCTGCCATTATCATTTAAATCGGTATAGGCGATCCAATCACAATCCTCATCACTTGACCAATGCGCCGTCGGTGAATAGCCATAAACTTCAATAAATTTTTCTCTTTCGGCATCGTTGAATCCGTACGGATATTCAGCGAGATACACTCCCGGTCCATCACTCTCTCTAGTTTCATCGGTCATGCCGTCATTATCGTTATCCTTACCATCACTGCTTATTCCCGGACTTTCCAGAAATGCATAGCCAGCATAGCCGATTTCCCAACTTCCAGGATATCCCAGGGCTCCGGGAGGGCCGTAAGCGAATGCAATATCTAGGTCAAGGTTGTACTCCCCGATATTTTGAATATTGCCGCCAATCCCACCAATACCCCAGTCTATATATTGTGAGAAAAAAGATTTCTGATAACTATTCGTTGATTCGTTGGTAATATCATATAACCAAAAGATACAATCTTCCGCTAAAACCTGGCTCCATTGAAATCCACGTGCTTTAACAACCAGTCCAACACCACCCCGTGTTGAATCCCGGTCATCACAGTAGAAATTCATTGTTAAATTAGGCTCTTTATCGGGATTATCATCAAACACAAACACAGTCTCGAGATCAGCATTAAATATTCCTTTACCGAAAAAACCATTCCAGTACCCTGCCCATGAGAGCGGCTGGTCCAGCCAGTAATCAGGCCATGTGCTCGGATTATTACTCATCGCCGGTGAAGAGTTTGAACCTTCATCCATATTAAACCAGTTTGGCCGCGCTTCAAATCCCCAGGGGACACCCTCCGGAGAAGTATCCACAAATTCACGGTACTGAGTCTCCATCGGATGAATCAGGTTGCCATCGCCATTCACGGCTTCCACTGACACTACCAATGTAATATCATCAAGATAATGTTGTTCCGGTGTCGGCCAGCAACCCGAAGGATCATCAGGATAGCTGCCAACCTCACAGTAATTCCAAAAATAGGTAAACACCAGGTTACCATTCATTAATCCCCGACGGCGATACTTTGCGTGTCCCCGCATACTGGCTGGCGTTTGGGCCTGAAGGCCGATACTTCCAATAATTAACAACATCCAAAATACATTTTTTTTCATGTCTGTTATCTTCATATTTATTCTCAATTATTCCGACCAAATTGGATTGAACAACCAATGATAACCTTTCTGGGTTCGTCATAATAATTCGGTTGTCTATACCACTCCTCCTGAGTTTTATACCCGCGATATGTTTCAAATATCATATTATAATCATAGTCTGCTGTACCACTGGAAGCGTAGACATCCTGATTATTTTTCCGGTCTAACAGATTGGTGACCTTGATAAAGGGTGATACGACCATTGAGTGAACCTGAAAATCCCTGGTGATGTTCAAATCAAATGTCATCGTCATTGGTTTGCGTTCACCGTTTAAAATCCGGTTATTATAGTAGGGAGACTCTCGGGTATAGGGAGTTCCACTGCCGATTTTTCCGATCAGACTGATATGATAATTCATTTGAGTCGTTGTAGTGACGAGATTCAGAGAGTGGGTTTGATCCCAATTCAACGGCCGGCGTTTCTTTTCAGACTGGATCGGCGGATCCGATTCCTGGTTCTTCGATTCATCAAGCGGATCAGAAGCATTCCCCGTCGCCGATTGGTATGTATAATCAACCGAAAATCCTACCGATCCCGGGAGTTCAATCATTTCCAGGGCAATAGTAACACCTTTTACATTAGCGTAATCCCGGTTGATAAAATACCAGTATTTTCCTCCATAAATATTTTGATATGTTATCTGGCCGATCAGGTCGCGGATATCCTTATTATAACCGGTAACGTCAATCGTAATATTCGAAGTTATTCCCTGTTTTATTCCGATTTCGTAGCTGACTGTTTTTTCCGGCTTCAACTCTGAATTGCCCATGATGTTAAAACTGCCTCGAGGAGGCTGGTCACCCTTCAACTGAATAAGTGACACTTCAAAATCGGGATTAATGTACAAATGTTCATAATTTGGTATTTGGAAGAAGTGACCGTAAGAAAAGTGAATCACGCCCTGATCGGAGATAGGGTATGCAATTCCGATTCGCGGACTAAGTTGACTGGACTGTTTGGCTCGTCGTTTTAGCGCATCAACGGTATTATAAAAGTTCTCAGGAACAACACCGTCGGGATTAAAATAATCAAATCGAACACCCAGATTAATAATCATCTCTCCCAGTTCAAGTTTATCCTGAATATAGGCTGATATCTCCTCCGGTTCATGGTTATATGAATTATTATACCAGGATGAGTCCGAAGGTATTTTAATAGTATTATTTTCATCGAAATATAATTGATATTCATGCAGCCAGAGTTTGACCTTTTTATAGATAAATCCAAGTCCGATTGTTTGATTTTTTGTTATCTGACTACGTAAATCCATTTTGTAAATACGAGTGTGGTTGTTCCTC
>JAFGXZ010000226.1 GCA_016936335.1 Fidelibacterota bacterium | reverse complement strand
GATCAGTACCGGGCTGTCGGATTCGGCCACTTTTTGAATTAATCTGCGGATTTTTTTGATAGCATCAGAATTACCGATAATTTGATGAGAATCAGAGTGTGATTCGGTGATTTTCTGCCGGTTTTCCCAACGGTCGTATAGTGTGGTTACTTTTGCACGGAGTTCCGCCAAAGGGAATGGTTTGGTGATGAAATCCTCAGCGCCGTTTTTAATCGTATCCACCGCAATATCCACGGTTGCGAAGGCTGTAATTACAATAACATCGATTGCCGGAAAATGGGATTTCACCGTTTTAAATAATGTTATTCCATCGACTTTCGGCATTTTGATATCGGTGATCACCAAGTTCCAGGAACTTGATCGGGTTTTACGTAATCCCTCGTCGCCATCACTGGCCGAATCAACAGTGTACCCGTCTTTTTCCAATGTCGTGACAATGCCGCTTCGAAGGGATACATTATCCTCAACTACTAAAATTTTGTACTGTTTCTTATGTAATTTCATCTCAACCTGCCGGTAACTCAATGACAAACTCTGTGCCATCAGTATCTGAGTGCGCCAAACGAATTTTTCCACCATGTTGCCCGACGATGGATTTGGCAATGGAAAGCCCCAATCCGACGCCCGTTCCTTTGGTACTGAAAAAAGCCTCAAAAATCTGAGATTGGATTTGAGGCGGAATTGCTTCACCCCGGTTTTGAATGGCGATGATAAGGGTGTTATTATTTCGGGTTATCTGTACATTGATCGGATTCTTCTCAGGGGATGATTCACAAGCGTTCTTTAAAAGGTTAATAAAAGTGTGCCTGATTTTATTGGGATGGACATACGCATGTTCATCGCCATTAACAAGGATTGAATGATACGGAAAATCCCGTTTTAGAGTATTAATAATCTCGTCAATAATTGTGCGGAGAGACTGTGATTCAAGGTTGGTATCGATTGGTTGTGCATAGGCCAGAAAATTCTCAACAATATTGCTCAAATTTTCAATTTCATTTGTGACAGCACGGGAGTAATTATGCAATTCTTTCTGATTTTGGGTAGCCTCAAGGAGTAGTTCAGCATTAACCTGCATTCCGGCCAGTGGATTTCTGATTTCATGAGCAACCGAGGCGATGAGTTCTTTATTTTCGTTTTCCCGTCGGGCAATTTCCCGGCGCATTTCCTCCATCGTTTTTCCCAGAAATCCGATTTCATCCCGGCGATCTTCCGGAATTGGCAGTTCTGCCCGTCCCCGACCGATATTCTTTGCAAATTCCGCTAAATTCCGGAGCGGCTGAGTCAGGGTCTGTGACAGAATCATTACTGCAATAATACTGATGATCAGAACACTGGCACCAATAAACAGAATGCGTTGATGCAACATTCCGGTATATTTTAAAAAACGTGCATCGGCATCCAGACCAATGATAGTCCCGGGAAAATTGTCTGTTTCAAAGGATTTATATACCGATTTGAAGCTTTTTCCTGATTCATCCTGGTAAAGTGGTGCAAACCAGATCCCGTTTGTCCGGGCTTTTTCGATTTCCAGCTGATGAATAAGTGTTGAATGTGTTGCATTTAATTTATTTCCTGCAGATAACAGGATTGTGTTTTCTGAATCAAGGATGTATATGCTACTGGCGGAGTAATTCCGCAGCATATTTGTCAGGACGGCTTCAAGAGAATCCCGCAGAATCTGAGATTCCGGAAACCGGATGTAAAACCGCAGCAGTTCTGAATCAATCGTTGCAGCAAGATTTGTAATGTTGTTCTCAAGATGATCGGCCAGCTGATCTTCCAGTGTATTTCTGGTCAGCCAGTAGGCGGGAATTGATATTGCCAGAACTGTCAGCAGGATCAGCAGCCCGGTAAACAGGGCCAGCTTCCAGGAAAGGTGGTTGAACAGTGTCATGATTTTATTCATGAGAGACGCCGGCATCTTTATCAAAATCCATGTTTCGGAAATCATTATCGTGAGGCAATTGAATAGCGATATGATGTTTGGTATCGATCTCGATTGTTAAATTTCGGGCGGTAAAATCAAGTAAATGACCACCGGCCGAACGATCTGTGGTAATGAAATGGAAGTGATAATTCGGAGCGTTGATATTCTTCATATAAACCGGTAAACGGAAACCGGCAATCGTACCAGTGACATTTTTCAGGACAAACTCCGGCTGATTTTTTAATACGTCCGGCAGCGGGGGATAGGGTCTGCTCTGCCGTGGCACACTTCTCGTCCGAATGACTTGAAAATCGCCGGTAATTTTAATGGCGATCGGGATATTTCGACTCGATAACAGATGATCAATGACTGTTTCCAATTGCTGCTTATCGACAGTGTCTTTGATGCAAATGACAGTATCGGCAATGAAAAATGTAAGCACTGCGAACGGTGTTTTTATACTATCCTCGATTTTTTTGGTGACTCCGTCGGCGGCTATTTGATACACTTCTCTATCCAATACAATCATCTCGCCATCCAAAGCGTTGAATGTCCCCAGACCAAAATCGCCATGTGTCTTTAATTCCTTGATCGTGGTTTCGCCGTCGTAAATCCCGGTCATAAGCGCATCCAGGATTGAAACCTGATAGATCGTATCTTGTTTTGCGACGATATCTACCTTATCCGGCACACAGGACATATGCATCATGATAAGTGTCAACAGGAAAAAGAGGCGGATATTTTTCATTGGTGATCTTTCATTGTCTTGATTCGGATAAAAACTATTTTATAACGATACACCGTCGTAGGATTTTAAAATCTTCGACACGCAATCTGTAAAAATAGATTCCGGAACTGACTGTGGATGCATTCCATTGAACTGAATAGTGACCGGCATTCTGCCATTCATTAACAAGAATTGTAACGGATTGTCCAAGTATATTAATAATGTCTAAATTCACTGTAGCCGCTCTTGGAATATCATATTCAATGAACGTCACAGGATTAAAGGGATTCGGATAATTCTGAGCAAGATTGAACCCCGATGGAGTTCCACCGGTGTTGAATATTTGATCTGTATAGAACGATTCAAGCGCCCCGATATCCGGCGCCGATCCGAAATAGGACAAAATCGGAAAATAAAGTGTATCGCTGCCCTCATTATAAACAATCATTGTATCCTGCAGCCCGGCATCGATACAGGTGGAGTTTTGCAATAGATAATAGTCCCCGACCGTCGTATCAGCGAAAAAAGGATCAGCAGACAGATTGCCGTCCAGCCAGAACAGTTCTCCACTATTTAGAACAATACCGTCATCGGCGCCGCCCTCAATATCCGAGTGACTGATGACAATTGCTCCGAAATCGCTGGAATTAGTGACATAAATTTCCTCAGTAGTGGCATTGTTCCAAAGGATGCTGTTAAGCACTTTGAGAGTAGACGAATTGTCCATGTAAATTCCACCACCGGAGCCAATCGCATAATCGTCGACTCCCTCGGCGAACCGGTTGCTGGTGACAGTGACATTGAACAACTTGATATCGGAATGATCGGAGTATAAACCAAATCCGTGAATAATGGCGCCGCTGGCAATATTTTTTGCGATAATGCTGTTTTTGATCGTGATTGCAGAATTCGTAAATGCTATTCCTGCACCTTGGGCTATGAATGAATCGCCACCGCCCTGAACCATGTTGTCAAATACCCGGACATTCGTTAACTCCAGGTCGGAATCAATCGCATATATTCCGCCGCCGGACATTGCGGAGTTGTTGATCAGGATTACATCATTAATAGACGAACCGGAATTTTCCAGGTAGATGCCACCACCACTCCCGCCGTATAGAGCGGATTTTCCGAGGATTGTTTCCTCCTGTGTTGTTATCCGTAGATGACTCAGTGTCGGGCTGGCCTCACGAATCGAAATACCGCCACCGTCCAGATTATTCTGTTGACTGATAATTGTAAAACCACAAAGCATGGCTGAAGAATTTTCATTAGATTGAAATGTGATAACACTGAACAGATTGGTTCTGCCCTGGATAACGGTTTGGGATATATCAGTGGTGTCACCGCTCAGAATAAAATCAGAACTTACAATGATGTTCTTTCCATTAAAATTAATGGTTTCAATATAATTTCCCGTTTCGACCAATATCGTATCACCGTTATTAGCGGCATTGATGGCTGATTGAATCGACAGGAAATCAGTGGGAACACGAATGGTTTGGGGTTGATATTCCGGTGGCAACGGTCTGCCAGCGTTTTCCCAGGCCGTTACCCAGATGCTGGCCAGGTCGATGATTGATCCATGAATAGCATCGATAGAGAGTTTTGCCAGTTCCGACCACATTTTGGCATAATATGCAGATCCATAACTCGGATCGATGCTCTTTGCCAGATCATCGGCGATCATGATCGAATCCACATAGGGATAGATATCATCGATATAAGCAAAAACGGAATCCAGTGGATTCTCCCAATAAATACCGGTTCCAACAGCATCGGGTACATAATTCAGGTAGTTATAATTATAAAATAGTTTGGTTTCATAGCGTGAATGAATCCCGATATTGCCGGTTTCATATCCATTATAGTTGACTGTCAGGTGCAATGGCTGATGGGAATCGGCAACCCAATGCCCGAGTTCGGCCGCCACCTGCCAGGCATTGGTCCAATCGCCAGAAGCCATCAGGTAACTGAGTTTGCCCATCCATTCGTCGATGACCCAGGGAACGGTACCGTTATTGAATACAGTATACGAACCATAAAGCACGATGAGGGCATCCTTATCATGCG
>JAFGXZ010000225.1 GCA_016936335.1 Fidelibacterota bacterium | reverse complement strand
CTTCAAAAGCACGAAAATAATAGTCTTCCCTGCTCTTCCATTCGTCGCATCTGATGTTGCCTGTTACTACAGAAACCGATCCACAATCTTATTCGCCAATTCCGTCACATCCGGTTCAGCCCTATTGGTCAGTATTAATACCGAAAAATGGTCTTCGGGAAACCGTTGAAAGACATTCCTGAAACCACAGGTACTGCCGGTGTGATGTACCCGATGATGTCCTTTGTACTCATCAATCCGCCAGCCATAACCATAATCCTCCAGCGCCGGTATAAATGCCCTTTTCAGGCTGCCTGTGGATACAAGTTTTTCAGTATAAAGAGCCTGATCCCATATGAACATATCATCCAGGGATGTGTAAATGCCGCCGTCACCCAGAACAGCACTTGTAATACTCTGATCCGAAAATACAACCGAATCGGAGTCGACAAAATACCCGAACGCACGGTTTTGAACGGTTGATATCCCCTTCTCAAAGGCTACAGAATTCCGCATGCCTAAGGGTCGAAATATTTTGTCATATAAAAATGTCGCATATCGCTTCCCTGATAATTTCTCGACAATCATTGCCAGTACGGCATAGCCGGAATTACTGTAGCGGAATTCCGTTCCGGGAGGAAAAACCGTACTGTCTGCCGCCATCATCATTTGCAATACATCCCGATCCAACACCTGAATTGTCGCAGAATCGGGAATCATATCTTCATAGTCAATTAATCCCGAACGGTGCTGCAGAAGGAATTCGATGCTAATATTTTTTCCATAATCGGGAAATTCCGGAAATAGATCGGTGAGTGTCTGATTATAGTCCAGTTTTCCTTGTTCCTTCAGAATCATGATTGACATTGCTGTAAATTGTTTTGATACCGATGCCAGGCGAAAATTACTCTTCGGACTTATTGGGATTTTCTGTTCAATGTCAGCCATCCCGTAGCATTTTGTTTTGATTATTTCCCCGTCTTTAATGATCATTACGGCCGCACCGGGCATATTTTCACAATTATAGTCCTCAAACAGTTTATCCAGATACTGATCATCACTTACAGAGCATTGATTCAATAATAGCGACAGTACCAGTATACAAGAGAACGAAAGTCTTATTTGAACCCTGTTTATTTTCATTGTTCGCCTTTCATTAGTGATAACAACACAACGAAATTCCGCAAAATATTACGGAGTTTCAGTAGTTCTCTTCATAGTATTGAACTAATTGTTATTTGTTTTTTGTACTACGTTTTGAAAAAAATGGAATTGAACTATTTTTTGAAACAATAAATGCCATTAAAAGACCAGCAATAAATATCCCCATGGACGTGAACTGCGCACTGCTGAGTCCCCAGGCGACCCGGGGATTTACCCGGATAAATTCAATGAAAAATCGCTCCGCTCCAGCCAGCATCAGGTAAATTGAAAATGTTTGCCAGGGTTTATTAAATCGTGGTCTGACGAATTTTACCAATATGAAAAAAAGAGTAAAATTAATTACTGTTTCGTACAATTGGGTCGGGTGAACCGGGTAATTAGCCGGCGGCGACGCATAAGGAAATACAACCGCCCAGGGCAGATTACAGGCTTCGCCGTGACAACATCCCGCAAAGAAACAGCCAATGCGACCAATCCCCTGTCCGATCAACAGAACAGGTCCGATGATATTGGCATATTCTCCCACGGATTTTTTCGCATGTCGGATAACCAATATGACTGTAATCGTACCGCCGATTAATCCACCGTGGAAAACGAGACCCGCTCCTGAAAATATCATTCCCAGCGGATCTTGCAGAAAATCCTGGAAGAACTCCAGCATATAAAATACCTTAGCCCCGACAATACCTCCAATAGCGCCCCAGAAAATGATGTTGCTGGCAATTTCAGGATCATCGCCCCTTTTCTTGATCTCCTGCTTTAAAATAAGATAGCAGACCAGAAAAGCAGTTGCCATCATAAATCCATAGGTATAGATAGTCAATGGTCCGATATGAAGTAGTTCAGGATGCATTATTTATCATTCCTTTTATTTTTTTTAAACGAATTAATCCGAAGAATACTGTCGATTGATCGTTTGGGAACATGCAGGCGATCTTCGCCATCCTGCCAGTACCGGACCGTTTCATCGGACGTTTCAAGCAGTGGTTCCTCTGCCGGGTAGCCCAGGGCTACGACCGAATCAATCAAATATTTTTTCGGTATTTTATAATACGATCTTATGGGATCACGATCCACCGATGCCAACCAGCAGGTTCCGATTCCATAGGATAACGCGGCCAGCATAAAATTCTCGACAGCAGCACCCAGATCGTGGAATTTCCATTTTTTTCCATAATCCTTATTCAGCAGAATAATCAGATACGCCGTCGGGTGTTGACCGGGTTTTGGATTGCCTTTCGGATTGATATATGCGGCCCAGCGTACTAATGAAAATAAATAATTAACCTGTTCATTATCAGTAACCAGTATGTATTCCAGCGGTTGAAGATTCGCAGCAGACGGAGCCGTTCGTGCTGCATCGACACAATTTATCAGGATATCCTGCGCTATTTCTTTTTGCTTGAATTGACGGATTGACCGTCGTGATTTGATTAATTCAACAAGGTCCATCGTCATTTACTGATGAGCACCATCACGCATTTCAAAGTTGGTTTTACGCAATTTTGCCGTAAGAATTTTTGCGAGATTTTTCATGATGATAAAACCAATATGTTCATTCTCTTCCATAAAGCGGTGAAAATCGAGATAATCGGCATACAGGAAAAATGAATCTTCTTCGGCGATCACCGAGGCCGACCGTGTAGAACCATCCAGCAGGGCAAATTCACCATAAATTTCGTTGTCTTTCAACGTTGCGATTTTTTCAAAATCCCCGGGAATTGCACTGGATGACATCACTACCTTCACACGACCTCTGACGATAATATAAAGATCATTCGATGGTTCACCCTCTTTTAAAACTATTTTATTCCGGTTGACTTGCCTGGAATGAAATATTTCCGACATCAATTTCAACTCATTGTCATTGAGACCATTGCATAGTTCCGATCGTCTTAATGCGTCAATAGTGTTCATCTCTGCTCCTTTATTGATTTGCAGTAAGTTTCTCAGCTAAATATACGGTATTGGCAATTAACATGGAAATTGTCATTGGCCCGACACCGCCGGGAACCGGTGTAATTGCCGATACCTTATCAATCACATCGTTAAAATTGACATCACCAACCAGTCGATATCCGCGTTTTGTTGTTAAATCTTCGACCCGGTTGATCCCGACATCGATAACAACTGCACCGTCTTTTACAAAATTACGATCGATAAAATCAGGTCTTCCAATGGCTGCAATCAGGATATCTGCCTGTCGACAGATTGCCTGAAGATCTTTGGTTTTTGAATGACAGATCGTTACAGTCGCATCACCCAGTGCTCTTTTCTTAAACAATAGGTTAGCAATTGGTTTTCCAACAATATTACTTCTACCAACCACAACAGCATGTTTTCCTGATGTTTCAATGTTTGAATACTTTAACAACATCAACACACCGTGCGGCGTGCAGGACAACGGGGCTTCAGTGCCCAGCACCATTTTTCCCAAACTGACCGGATGAATACCGTCGGCATCTTTATTGGGATCGATTTTCATAATGACTTCGAGCTCATTAAAATGGAATGGTAACGGCAATTGAACAAGTATTCCGTGAAATCGCGGATCACTGTTCAATTTTTCAATAAAAGTTTCCAACTCACTTTGAGTTGAATCGGCTGGAAACCGAAATGTCTCCGAAAATAGATTCATCGCTTCGAAGGCTTTACCCTTCATGCGGACGTATGCCTGGGATGGTGGATCATCACCGACCAGTACAACCGCTAAACCGGGAATAATTCCCCTTTTTTTCAAGCTATCGATTGCCGGTTTTAGAGATTCCCGAACTTGTTCGGAAATCATCTTTCCATCTATTATCAGGGCTTGATTATTTGGCATAGCTGACACTTCGATGTTCACGCACAACAACTACTTTAATTTGACCCGGATAATTCAAATCGGTTTGAATCTTTGTGGCAATTTCATCAGCCAGATTATCGGCTTCGATATCATTGACCACATCATTTTCAACAATTACCCGGACTTCACGTCCGGCCTGAATCGCGTAGGTTTTTGAAACTCCTTCAAAGTTGTTGGCAATTTCTTCGAGCTTTTCAAGGCGCTGAATATAACTTTCAAGCGTATCACCCCTTGCGCCTCGCCGGGAACCGCTGATCTGATCGGCAGCGGCAACAATGACGGAAATTGGATGGATCGATTCAATTTCTTCGTGATGGGAACCGATTGCATTGACAACGATCTCATTCTCCTTGAACTTCTTTGCCAATTCGACACCGATCAGGGCATGCGTACCGGTCACATTGCGATCAATTGCTTTACCGATATCATGCAATAATCCAGCCCGTTTGGCGATTTCTCCGTTCAGGCCAAGTTCGGCAGCCATCAATCCTGACAGCCAGGCCACTTCAACCGAGTGTTTCAACACATTCTGGCCGTATGAAGTCCGGTATTTTAATTTACCTAATATTTTCATCAGCTCCGGCTGAAAGGGTGGTAAATTTACTTCATCGATGGCTTCTTCTGCAGCGTGTAATATCGATTCATCCACTTCAATTGTGGCTTTCTTGATCATCTCTTCAATTCGGGATGGATGAATACGTCCGTCTAAAACCAGTTTTTCCAAAGCAAGACGAGCAACCTCACGACGTACCGGATCGAATCCTGAAAGAACCACTGCTTCGGGAGTATCGTCCACGATAATTTCGACCCCTGTTAATGATTCAAAATGTCGGATGTTGCGACCTTCCCGACCGATAATCCGGCCTTTCATATTGTCATTCGGGAGGTTCACAACCGATACAGTTGTTTCAGCAGTATGATCGGCGGCAGAGCGCTGAATTGCAGCGACAATGATTTTTTTCGCTTCCCGGGTTGCTTCGGAAATAGCAGTGTCACGCATCTCTTTGACCTTTTTGGAGATACCTGATTTTGCGTTTTCCATCAGGTTTTCCATCAGAATATCCTGGGCTTCTTTGCGGGTCATACCGGCAATCCGTTCCAGTCGTTCGGTCTGCTGTTCAATGATCTGCTGAATTTCCGATTCCTTGTGAGCCAGAGCGGATTGATGTTTTCGTAATTCCGTATCCCGTTTGTCTTGTTCCTCGGCTTTTTTATCGGCTATCTCCATTTTCCGTTCCAGATAAAACTCCCGTTTTACCAGTTTCTTTTCCAATTCACGCACATCTCTCATTTTATTACGTGATTCATCCTCAGCCCGGTTTTTGATACGAATCGCTTCATCCTTTGCTTCAAGGCGACTTTCACGAACAATTTCATCGGCTTCTTTTTGGGCATTCTGCACAAGTTCAGATACAGTCGATTTTGTTCTTTTCAAACTCTGGACATAAAAATACAGCGCCAAACCGGCACCGATTCCCATACTGGTTATTCCTATTATGACATTTAGCATCAACATGATTTCTCCTAATTTCTAAAACTCAACAACTTCTACCAGTTGTAGAGCTTTAACCGGAAATATGGCAACTGATTTTATCTATTTAAATAAAGATGGATTAAATATCTTCGTCCAATTTTTCTTCAATGAGATCGACCAGAAACATCGTTTTTTCGTTAATCTTATGACTGAGTTCCTCTTTATCTTTATTACTGGTGAATAACTCATCGGTCACATTCATTGCCGCCAGTATTGCGATGCGTAAAGGCGATTGAACAGTTGTCAGTGAATTTTCCACCTCTTCCATTTTCTCATTTACAAAATTGGCTACACTGACAATATAAGACGGATCAGCCTTGGCTTTAACGGTATATTCCTGGCCGTATATTGTAACGCGTACTAAACTGTCGTTTTGCTCTTCCATCTTGTTTCTATATGTTAATAAACCATCCGGTTAAAGCAATCAAAGGAATTAAAACTTTTCTAAAGTCTCAAGCATCCCTTCAATCATGGTTCTTAATTGTTGCCTCTTTTTTTGATCTAACATTTTCTCGAGGGAAGTCCCCTCATCTAATTCAGTTTTTATCTTTCTATTCTCCTCTTGTAGTTTGGTTGTCACAGCAAGAAGGCTTCGTATTTTTTCTTCAAGTAAATTTAAATTTGCTAAGTCCATTCCTGCTTTTACCTTAATCTGGCGTCTGCTTCAGTTTCCAGGATTTTGTGAATAGCAGCCATTATATTATCAATTTCAACATCTTGCAAGGTTTTATCCTTTGCCTGAAATACTAAATTAAATGTAATACTTTTTAGACCTTTGTCAATATTTTTTCCATTGTAAAGATCATAGAATCGACATTCTTTTAAAAATTTACCGCCTTTTTTCCAGATTAACGCTTCAATGTCGGCAATTTTTAAATTTTCCTTTACCAGAATTGAAACATCTCTCTGTGTCATTGGAAATACCGGTAACGGAGTGAAAATCCTGGTTTTCCCCGCTGATGTCAACAATACCGAAACATCCCCTTCAAGCGCATACACAGGTATCTCGATGCCCCATTCTTTGGATAAATATTGCCTGTCGACCTGGCCAAAATGCGCTAAAAGATTACCCCTATACCGGGCTTCAACCAGCGGGTTAAAATGTCTGTGAGTCGCCGGTAAAAAATCAGCCGCTTCAATCCCAAATGTCTGCAGTAACGTGTTTAACATACCTTTCATGACGAAAATGTCCGCCGCACGCTG
>JAFGXZ010000224.1 GCA_016936335.1 Fidelibacterota bacterium | reverse complement strand
CAGGTTCATCTTAAATTCAGTACTCTGAATAACATAGAATTATTAAAATCTGGCGATTTAGAAAAAGAACATGACTATTTTATCCGATTATCCGCCTATCTCGAACCGATTACATTTATCGGCGACAATTCTAAACTTGACCTTATGCTCTACTGGAACAACAAAAAGCCGGTTATTAATACAGAATCTTTTAATTTGTCTATATTTTATCATTGATAACATTTATGAAAAAATTGATTCCATCCTTTCGTCTGCAAATCTTTATAATTTTTATAATCCTGTTATTTATTTCCGTAATGTTCACACGAACATTTTTTATCCGAAGCAATAATGAATTTCTAAAACGGCTTTCGGAACAGGAGATAATGGAAAAAATCGAGTTGCTTTACTCCGATTTTGGGAATTCAATACCCCCCGATCAAACCGAAATATTTGACAGGGACGTTGAATCACTGATGCTCAGTCAGAAGGCAATCGATTTGTCCGTAGATTTATATCGAAAACAAATCGATGTTTACTCCCGGTACATTTTTTACTTCATCCTTTTATCAGTATTAATTGTGTTTGTATTGTCAATTAGCCTTATCACCCGTCCGCTGCACCGTCTGCAGACAGCTACTCAGGCACTGATGGCAGGAGATCAACACATTCAGATAACAGAAAACCGTTTTTCTCCTATAAACGATCTCATTGTATCCTTCAATACAATGGTTCGAGAATTAGATCGGCAACGCCAGATCGCGATTGAAGCCGAAAAGCAATTGGTCTGGAAAGAAGTTGCCCGGATTATGGCCCACGAGATTAAAAATCCTTTGACCCCTATCAAATTAAGTGTCGAGCGTCTGGAAATGAAAGCAGCATCCGATTCTGAATTTAATATCAGTCTTTTGCAAGAGAGCCTCGGCATCATCAAAGAAGAAGTAAATAATCTCCAGGGGTTGGTAGAGCGTTTCCGCGGCTTTGCGTCTCTACCAGAAGCTCGACCGGAGTTTTATAAACTGGATACCCAGATTAATGAAATCATCGGTGCCTATCGATCCAATCATAATATTGCATTAAATATTGACGCCAATCTACCTCTCGTTTACGCCGATAAATTTCAAATTAAACAGGCTGTCGTTAATCTCATCCAGAATGCTATTCAATCCACCGATCGAGATGATCTTCAGATAGATATTAACCTTTTATCGGGCACAACCAATGTTATGCTAAAAATCAAAGATAATGGCCCGGGAATTTCTGTCGAGCACATGAAAAAAATATTTGAACCTTATTTTACAACCCGGCGAAAGGGAACCGGTCTCGGCCTTCCGATTGTGAAACGCATTATTGAAAATCATGGTGGTAACATCAAAATTAGTAGTGAAGCAGGGCAGGGAACTACGGTTACAGTTACAATACCAATTATTGAAAAAGAAAGATAGAAAATGAATATCTTGATTATTGATGACGAAAAAAATATTCGACAAACACTTTCCGGAATATTAACCGACGAAGGCCATACGATAAGCCAGGCCGAAACAGGAGAAGAGGGTTTACGGCACCTGGAAGAATCACTCATCGATCTTGTCTTTCTGGATGTAAAATTACCTAAAATGAATGGAATCGATGTATTAAAACAGATTATGAAGGAATGGCCTCAAATTGACGTGCTGATGATCTCCGGAGACAGCGATATAAATACCGCCGTAAACGCTGTCAAAATGGGCGCACATGACTTTATGGAAAAACCTCTTTCGCTACCCAAGATTCTGATCGCCGTTCAAAATATCACCGAAAAGAGAAAGCTATATCAAAAATGCATTATCGACGATGAAAAAATCGATTATCGATATCGAATAATTGGCCAATCACCCCAAATCAATACTATCCGAGATATGATCCGTCGGGTTGCTAAAACAGACGCAAAGGTTTTAATTACCGGTGAGAGTGGTACCGGCAAAGAATTGGTTGCTTATGCCATTCATAAAATGAGCGTTCGGTCAGACAATCCCTTTATCACATTTAACAGCGCTGCGATACCCAATGAACTCGTCGAAAGCGAACTGTTTGGGCATGAAAAGGGCGCCTTTACCGGCGCCGACCGCCAAAAACCCGGGAAACTTGAAAGCGCTAATCATGGAACAATTTTTCTAGATGAAATCGGCGATATGAATATCGATGCCCAATCAAAAATATTGCGGGTCTTGGAAGAGGGAAAATTCGAACGTGTCGGTGGAACCCGAACTATTGATATTGACGTACGAGTTCTAGCCGCAACGAATCGAAATATCGTAGAAATGATCAAAGCCGGCAGCTTTCGCGAAGACCTCTATTACCGGCTGAATGTGGTGCCCTTTTATTTGCCCCCGCTTAGAGAACGGACGGGTGATATACCGGTACTGCTCGATCATTATTTACACGTTTTTTCCAATGAACTCACTACCGCCCGAAAACATTTTTCAGATTTCGCCAAGGATCTTCTGAAAAATTATCAATTCCCGGGAAATATCCGCGAGCTGAAAAATCTTATCGAGCGATTGTATATACTTTCAGACAACGATGAGATTGATGAATCCGATGTTCGGCAAAACCTTGTTTTTCAGAATTCGGTATCATCAGACATCATGAAAACAATTCTGCAAGAAAACTCCTACAGTGATGCAAAACAATCATTTGAAATCTATTATTTCACCGAAAAACTAAGGGCGTCGAATTGGAACATCAGCCGACTGGCAAATGAAATCGGTGTACTTCAGCCAAACTTATCCCGAAAATTAAAATCCCTCGGGATCATTATTCCAGAAGATAATTAACAGATTGGTGATCGTTTATTAAAGCAGTGTATTCTCGATTTTACCGGAATAGTTTTTCGATTCAAAGGCGGCAATCTCCCTTCCGATACGTCCACAAACATCATCGCGATGGGATTTAGCTGCTAATTTGATCGCATTGGTAATTGCTTTGGCTTTTGATCTCCCGTGGGCCTTTATAACAATCTCTTTAAAACCAAGCAATGGCGCACCGCCATATTCCGAATAGTCCGTTGAGCTCTTTAACTGTTTTATTCCACTGGACAACGCAATCAGGCCCAGTCGCCAGATAAACCGGTGCTTAAATGCATAGCGCCCCAGATGTGAGGCCATTTCGGCAATGCCTTCCATTGTTTTTGTTACAATATTACCAACATAGCCTTCTGTAACAACCACATCAGAAAGCCCGTGCATGACTTCATTGCCCTCGATATTGCCAATAAAATTTACTTCCGGCAATTCATCCAGAATTTTATATACACTTGTCAACAACTCACCACCCTTATAAGATTCTTTTCCAATATTTAAAAGCGCAACCGTGGGATCTTGAATCCCTTTTATGTCCGAAGCATAAATTTTACCCATCAAGGCAAACTGAACCATATCCTCCACCGAGCAGTGGATGTTGGCGCCAACATCCAGAAGCAGGGCAAAGTGGTCCTGGCGCTTCTGAGCGTTTCTGGTAGGGTAAACTGTTGCTATAGCAGTCTTACGTACTCCGATAATTCTGGGAATATTTAATGATGATGACAGAACATAGGCGCCGGTATTTCCGGCAGAGACAACTCCGTGGGCTCGTCCTTCGGCACAAAGTTTGGCGGCAATTATCATGGATGCTTTTGGCTTTCTCCGAACTGCTTCGCGAGGTATGTCTTCAGATGTAATTACTTCCGTTGTATGAACAATTTCGATCTGGTCTGAATTGTGAGGCTCTTTGCTCAATACATGGTTGATTTGGGCTTCGTCACCGACCAAAATAATTTTTCCCGGTGATTCTATCGTTGCGGTCGCTGCACCTTTAACGATTTCATACGGGGCAAAATCACCCCCCATTGCATCAACCGCGATTACTGTGTTCTTGGCTAGTTCTGTCATTACTACGCTACCTTTTTTATAAAATCCATTTGTTTTTTCGCCATTATAAAGCGGCATTTATATTTCGCTGCATTCTTTTGAATGACAGGCGCTCAATCGCAGTATTTTTAAATACCCTGTTAAATTTATCCATATTCCCTTGATTGCCCAAATCAATATATGTTCGGATTTGCTCTTTTCGGTTATAATAACAGGGGTCGGGCGTTATTTTTGACCATTTGTGGTTCCATGGACAAACTTCCTGACAGAAATCACACCCATACGCCCATTTATTCAAATAGGTCTTTTCGGAGTTGGAGAATATCCCCCTTTTTTCAATCGTCAGATAGGCAGTACATCGGCCTGCGTCTATCAAACCCGGATCAATAATCGCCTGATTGGGGCAACGCTCAATGCACAATGTACATGAATCACATCTATTAACCGTCTTATCCGACGGTTGAACAGCAATGGATAAAAGCAAAATACCAATAAAACAATAGGAGCCGATACCCTCACCAATAAACACTCCGTTTTTACCAATCCAGCCCAATCCGGCCTGCTCGGCATAGGCTTTTTCCATCACCGGCCCGGAATCAACAAATATTTTCCCCTCTATACAATTGTCGACTTTTTTAATTTCAGCAAAGACTGTCCGCAGCTTTTTTTCAACTATATCGTGGTAATCCTGTCCCATCGCATAGCGCGTAATTTTAATTCCGTTATGGGTCGGTAGCGAATCGTTGAAGTAATTATCCAGAACCACAAGAACCGATTTTACCCACGGAAATTTATTTCGGATATCAATACGATCTTCTTTTGTACGT
Organism: Fidelibacterota bacterium; assembly: GCA_016936335.1. GTDB lineage: Bacteria > Fidelibacterota > UBA2242 > UBA2242 > UBA2242 > B118-G9. The sequence goes on along the minus strand of JAFGXZ010000224.1, from coordinate 793 downwards.
TTTAGCCACTCCATATCGGCATGATGCCCCCAATTCAACCATTTTTCAAACTGCCGAATATATTTTTCTTGTAGAGCTGGTTCGGAGATTCCGCCCGCGGACAGTTTGCTGATACATATACTTTCTTTTATATGGTCCGGTGTGATCATTGTCAAATATACAAAGCATTTTTCGCCAACAAAACTAGTTTGATGAATATTCGGTTTGTATTGCACCTCTAAAAAGGCGTATATTTCGGTCACGAAAGGATCATTGAATGGGTAGTCTAAGCGAATTATTTAAAAATGAACTTGAAAATAATAAACCAGTGGATCCTGAACCACAGACAACAGAAACTGTTGATTTAAGTGGTACTTCCAACGAGAAAAAGCGGGTATTATTTATATGTACCGGAAATTCCGTCCGTAGCCAGATGGCTGAGGCTTTGTTAAAATCACTTGGATCCGAAAAATTTGAAGTCTTTAGCGCCGGAATTACACCGGCCGGTGTTCATCGTCTAACAAAACAGGTGATGGGCGAGGTTGGCATTTCGATGGACGGTCACCATAGCCAACATGTCGGCGAATATGAAAACACTTCATTTGATTATATAATTCCTCTCTGTGAAGTAGCTGCCCTCAGTTGTCCTGAATTTCCGGGCAATCACCAGCGAATCAACTGGTACATTGACGACCCCATACGGGTTCTCGGTGGTGATGATCGGAAGCTAACAGCTTTTCGAATTACTCGAAATATTCTTAAGAAAAAAGTCTTGGAATTTATTCAGAATGAATCCTCATAAAAAAAGCCCCAT
>JAFGXZ010000223.1 GCA_016936335.1 Fidelibacterota bacterium | reverse complement strand
TGCCTTGCGAAGCGGTTTACCTTCCCGCGAAACACAGACTAGTCCCTGCATCTGGGATGAAAAGGTCACTCCCACAATGTCTTCCAGGTTGACATTGGTTTTACGGACCAATTCCTTTGAAGTTTCACAAATGGCATTCCACCAGTCCTGCGGATCCTGTTCGGCAAAGCCGGGTTCCGGCATTTCCATTGAATATTCAATTTTCGCCGTATCCACAATATCACCAAAAACAGTTACGAGCATCGCCTTGTTTGAGCTGGTCCCCATGTCGTGCGACAAGATATATTTCGTTTCCATTTTTCCCCCTATTTAATAGTCACGCCGCAATGATTAAAGATAAGCGAATTTATCACAATTAAACAATAATTAAACATCGTTAAGCAATTGAAAAAATCTAGAAGTAATACTTTATTTATTTGTTTTCTAATAACAATTTAAGTCATAATAGTTGTATGAAAGAGGCAAGTCTTTTTCCACTTCTATGGATAAACTATTTTTTATCTATGAACTATTGGAAATCTGATACTCCAAAATGATCGGAATGCCCGATTATCCAATATTCACGTCAGGGAATCAAAATCTTGAAACCCTTTTTTACTTAATAGCTGCCCCACCGTTCAATTCTGCGCGAACGGTAACTCAGGTAGAGATCGTCAGCTTTAAAACATAAACCAACGACTGTGCTATCCGTTATATTTTCAATATTCATAATATTAAACTGGTTGTCGGCAATGATCAATTTATCCCCAATCAGTGTGTCAGCGCCAAGCATATAATAGGTACTATCCTTATAACTGATTGCCCATATTCCATAATAAGTTGTATCTATGAAATCCAGGTTAAAAGTGCGGTTCGAACCGGAAGCGTGGGGCGCCGATTTCGAAACGATTCTGGCCCAATACTCAGTCCGATTATCCAGGTTTCGATACAATAGGAGCAAAGAATCTTTTTCCGGTAAATAACAGATTCCGCTGGAAAACCATTTGGCAACATCGACTGTGTCCCATTTCATATACGCCCTTTCACCAATGAGAGAACTCTTGATGATTGCCCCGTTGAACCGTGATTGCATATAAACATCAGAACCGTCACTGGTCATCGCCAGGTAACCCTGACCGTTCATCCCCAGGTCAAAGGCATCGTCCACATTGATTCCGTCAGTTGTAAACCGGATCAGGTCAATCTGACTACCGGAATTTCCCGACAAGTCATAATTTGTCGTGAAAAAATGATCATTAATATAACAAATATCAGCAATATCATCGTAGTAAGTATCTTTATTTGTATTGATTGTCAGTTCGTCCTCACACCCGACAATTAAAAAGACGAGAATTGATATAAAAACAGAGTAATATTTCATTTTTTCTCCCTGGTTTTTCGTACTGTCAACCTCAGATATAGCACCTGATTTTAATATATTAATCCGGTGATATTTTGTCAATATGAATGCAGTTAAAAGTCAGAATCGATATTCTAATCCCACCAATATCCACAGGTTGTATTTCCGGGGAGGATTGGATTTATCCACGATTGGCAATAATCCCGCGCCGCTACGCAGATTGATATGAAAGTGTCCGGCATAATGTATACGACTACCTGCAATGATACCCAGATCATATTTACGAACACTGTCAACATCTTCAACGATTTCCGTATCACCTACTTTATTGCTGGACGTTGCAGAGATATTCCAGGCGACATAAGGTCCAATGACCATATCTGGAACCAGAGTCTCATTGACCGATACTGCAAATTGGAAAAGGAGTGGAAAATCCAGGTAATTCAGGCGGAGAGTCGCTTCTCGTTTATCACCGGGGCGATCATTCTCGTCTTCGTATATATAGTGATAGCCGCGCATATTGAAATTGATCTCCGGTCGAAAGAACAAATTATCGGCGACCGGTGACAGCAAATAAGTCCCCAGCCAGCCACCGGAATTCCAGGACTCATTAGTGACATGATCACCCCATAATCGGGTGATTGTCATCCCGCCCATTATTCCTGATTGTTTAATCTGAACTTTTGCCAATCCAGGCATATACAGAACCAGAAAAAAAAGGACAATACAAACCGATCGCCCTGTAAAGACATTTCTGAAATGATTGTTTATTGATAATTTAATCATTATCTGACAACAATTGAAATACAGCCAGTGGTTCGATGCGGTAGCGACTGCCAATTCCTTGAAAGAACTGGTGTTTTTCAATCAGGCTTAGACCCAGTTTTGTGATAATGATGGAGTTGCCACTGATTGTATCTGTCACCACGGCCTCGCCTTTTTCAAAAACCCCGTCACCCTGAAATGGCGATGGAATCCGTCCCATGGATTCATAAAACCGGCCGCTGACATTGGTATATAATGTAATCTCGTCTCCCAATCCCGCCCGGGTTTTTTCATAGGCATCCGTCAACAACCGGTGTGCTTCGTTCACAGTTCGGCCAATCTCTTCCAATTGCCGTAAATCGCTTGCAATGATCTCATCAACCGGGCGTTGATCATCACCTAAAAATCCATCGCCCGAAAATTTCGATGCTTGCAAATTTATCTGTAAATTTTTATCCTGGGGAGTTACTTTCATTCATCATCCTTTTATGCAAACTTATCAAAAAAGATTTTTGCTTCCGGCATCCCGGCCTTTGTCAGCACTTCAATGCTGGCATCAATCATACCCGGCGAACCACATAAATACGCTTCATGATGGCTGCAATCGGGGAAGAATTTTTTGACAATATCGGTTATCCGGCCTCGTGCACCTTTCCAGTCGGAATCTTCCGGTTCCGCTGAGAGCGCCGGAATAAATGTAAACCAGGGCAGTTCTTTTTCGAGCGTTCTTAATTCATCCAGGTAAAAAAGGTCCTTCTGAGTCCGGGCTCCGAAAAAAT
>JAFGXZ010000222.1 GCA_016936335.1 Fidelibacterota bacterium | reverse complement strand
TCCACCGAAGGGATTCCGGCGTGTTCAATCAACATCACGTGATCGTCATGAATGTAATTGCCAAATTTGTGTTGAAATTCGGAATAATTCCGTTTTTTGGCCAGCTCCCAGAGTTTTTTTACCAGTTTGGGATGACTGGAATAGGATTGTCGTTCAATTGGAATATGGAGTTCTTTGTCGCCGATCATATCGATTACAATTGCTTCGGTTGGCTTTGGAATGGGCAGGTTTTTCGCGAAGTATTCCGATCCCATACAATAATAAGCGAGGGAACCGGAGTATCCATAATCCTCCCCGTCGAATAGTACCAGATAGATTGCACGATTGGGTTGTTTTTTTTGCAGTATTTCACCCAAATGCATGAGCACGGCCACGCCGCTGGCGCCGTCGTTGGCGCCCAGAATTGGCAGTGGACGCTTTTTGGGGTCGGGATCATGATCAGCCCGGGGGCGGGTGTCCCAGTGGGCACCAATTAATAATGGATTTTCCCCGCCGGAATTAAATCCGGCGACAATATTTGTTAGCGTGAAAGACACGCCATCGTCAGGTATTTCCTGCTCAAATGTCTGCAGAATTAAAGTGTCGGCTAATCCGATAAAGAAATTACGGTAATAGTCCAACGCCCTTTGATGACCCGGGGAACCGGGATTCCGGAAGCCGATATCACATTGTTCCTGGAGATATGTGTAAGCTTTTTTCCCATCAAAAGCCGTATTCTGCCGGTTGCAGGCAATTGAAATTAATAAGATGGCGATAACTGCTGGTATTCGCATGTTAACCTCGAATGGCGATATTGACATCAAAACCACCGTTGCGGGTGATTCGTTTACCGGTCCTGGCATTTGTGCTTTCTCCGTAGGAGTAGAAAATACCACCGGTGACTTTTTGAGTAAATGAGTAACTGATGCGCGGTTCTATTTTCCAGGTTGCGTTCTTGTTCGTTGTACTTAATTTACTGACGGCATCATTCCTTTGTTTTGTTTCCGAAGAACTATAATCAAAGGCCATGGTGAATGTGATATTGTTTTCCAGTCGTTTATTCCGTAAAAAGGGCAGCGGGATGGTTAATCCACCTTTTTTCTGATAATTCATCGAGGCGTTGACACTCTGATCGCTCACAATGCTGGCCCCGCCGTTGGTCTGGTTGGTAATGGTCTTTCCCATGGTCATACGGATCGTCGAGCTAATACTGTTTTGAAATTGCATCGATAGACCAAAAAGAGGTTGAAAGTACAGCTTATAGGTTGAGCTTTGGATTTCGCCATTACGGTAGACAATGGATTCTTTACCTGAAAAACCGTGGTCCAGGGATAATTTTTTAAAGACTTTTGCCAGAAAGGCAATTTTTTCAAGCTGCGATACATTCAATGTCCAGCCAGGGAACGGGAGCCCTTTTTTACCGGAGTTGTCGAGAGTAAGATAGTCGCGGGTAAGATTGCGGTTCCGACTCCCCTGAGATTCCGACCGGGACATATTCTGGCCATAGGAAAAAGAGGTATTGATGTTATCGGATAATTTAAGACCGTTGCGCAGACTGGCGTCGGAATTGATAGAGACGTTATCAGGATAAGCACCCGCCTCAGTTGCAATTGTATCCAGTCCCGGGGTGGCGCTTAATCCCATCCGGTAAAGAAGGGACGGTTCACCGATCCGCCCTTTATTATTATTGCTCTGACTGGTGGAATAACTGACCTGAATTGGCTGGATACGGTCCAAAGCTTTGTATAAATATTCCAGGAGCGGTATATCCTTTTTTACTTTTTGTAAATCCTCATCGTCCGGTTTTAGAGGGGCGCTTGGTTCAGTGGGTGTGCTGCGACCGCGACCACTAGATCTTCTGGTATTACCAGCCGGTTTTGCGGATGATTTTGATGTGGATTTCGGCGTATAAAATGTTTTCATAATTGATGACGGACTGATGCTAAATGAACTGGAGATTCGGTTCTGATTGCTAAGTACATCGATACTTTTCGTACTGCTTCCGGCCGGTTCGCTCCAGTTATACCCGGCGCTGTAATTTATACTGGGTGTAAACCAGTCAAATATTTTTGGAGTAAAGGATACGGAATAGCTTTCGTTGACATTGATTGGCGTTCCGGGATTGAGATCTTGGATCGCTTTGAGTTTATCATCACGAAAATCGACCAGAGTATTCTTCATTTTTCGGGAGTAATTCAGGTTTAGATTATCAAATAATTTGTAGCCACCAGTAATGGAACGATTCAGGCCAAAATCATAGGGCTCGGTGATTTCTCCCAGACGTGGAATACTGATCGACTTACTTTCCGTAGCATCCATTGAAAAATCCAGGTTGCTGGGTGTATAGTACAGACGCAGTTCGCCCAGACGATCGCCCAGGTAGGGTACATTTTGAATCCACTTGAAAGGTTGAATAAAATTATCCCGGCCGAACGGAACCTTATAGGAGATACTTCCCTTATAGGATTCAGATTCCCTTTTTCGAACAGTTACAGAAGAGCTGTTCGCCCACTGGGCATTTGCCGATATTTTCACCTGGTCGATGGTATATTTTGTCAGCCAGTAATCGGAGCTGCGTTTACCATAAGAAACATTCACACCGTAAGACTCCGACAAACTTAAAACACTGTCCGGAGGATTATCCCCGGTCAATATGTCCGAATTGGGCAGGAATTTCGGAGCACTATATTGATTTGAATAGGATCCGGAAACCGGTAAACTTAAGCCCCATTTGACAGGCGTCAGCTTGTCCAGATTGATGCTGCCTCGGACGGATAGATTCTCGGTGTCGTTTAATCCGGTGGTTTTCAGGCTGGGGCGCTGTTCAACAGTATGAAAATCGGCGTCCTTTTTATCAATCCCCATGCTTAGTTTTGCCAGATCAGCGACCGTCAATGAAACAGAGCCACGGTAGGCAACACCGGCATCCCGACGAACTTCAGACAAGCGTAATTCATCCAGCCAGATTTCACCATATATTGTGTTGTCATATCGGGCAACCGGTGTAGATTGGCCAAAATCATCCAGAGCATATTTTTGGTTTATAATACCCATATCAATCCGCTTTACTTTTGAAATGGTCGGACTTCCAATAATCAGAATTTCCTTGCCCGTATATTTTCCGTTTTTAACCTCTTTCCAGTGTCGCTTCAGTACACCACCTTTGCCGTCTTGGGTAATGGTATACTGCTTGGGGCCGGAATAGTTTGGGTAATTTTTTTCAAATTCCAATTCCGTCGCATAGTTTTTCAGGCCGGTCAGAAAATCGAAATCGATTTCCATGTCATTATTCTTATCCCAGCCGAGGTAAATGGGTTGACGGTATTCATAGTAATTATAGATGCTGTTTTCGTCATTGATAACACCAAATTTGATGAAGAATTGCAGGGGTGTTTTCTCTCCCTTTTGGAAGTATTTTGTGCGGGAGCGCAGGTTGTTGCCATTGATATAGAGTTTCATTTTTTTATAGGTAATAAAACTGGCTTCTTCCAGCAAAACTTTTTTGGCCGCCGCTACCTCGCCGGGCCGTAGTCCCTGACTGCCATTGAACCACATGACCAGGGCTTGCTCTTTCAGCTGAATTTCATTCACAGCATCGTATTCACCCCTGACCCCTTCGGGGGGTTCGTAGGTGTCCGAATTATCTTCGGTATTCAGTACGCTAATACTGAACACTTCATTATTTTTTTCATATTCTCCGTCTTCACCATTGCCAATTCCCAATTCTTCCCATTCATTACCGACCATCTCAATTTTGGCAATCATAATGGAATCCTCACGGCTGACTCCATCCAGCCAGATTCGGCAGGATCTGATAGTCTGCCAGCTGATATCGCCGTCACCGCTGGCTTTCTTAAATTCGTTTAACGGGATACGATATAGTTTCCAGCCGGTATCGTCGCCGTTATCATACTGGGTCCGCCCAGCCACGTATTCATCGTCAACTTTATCATTCAGGGAAAAATCAATGGTGTAGTAATCATTGGTCAAATCGACAACATAATTACGGTTTAAATCTTCTGAATCGGGAACATAACCACTGGCGTCCTTGACACTTTTTTCTGTTCCGTTTATATAGCGGTAATTGGTCGATCCCTCGGTCCACTTCCAGTTGTCGCTGTGCGGATCATTTATGCTACGTTTGTAGTTTGCCAGCCGGTCATCGCCATAAGGTATCGTTTCTCCGAAACTATTGACAATGGTTTCATCAATATCAAATACGCCATCAATACCGGTATCTTCAGTGTCCTCTTCCAGAAGGTCGTTCCCAAGGGTAAAACCAGCCTCGGGCTTATCCTCGGTATTGAGAATCTTGTTGGGTATATAATCTTCACTGATATAGCCCATGTCCACATGCATCTGACCGGACTGCCCCCGAACCCAGATTTCCACAAATTTGGTTTTAGACTGGTCATAATAACTGGTCGGAAAAGCGTAGGTAATGCCACCCCAGGCCTCTTCTTTGGGTGAAACTCCATCTGCGATGGCGATTGACCAGTCTGGATCGAGTGAAAGTACCATAATCTCTGTTAGGTTGTTCTGGGCCTGAGTACTGACTTCCTTGTTGGGCCAGATATTTGTGGTTGCCACACCGCCATAGGGGTTATACCAGTATAAGAAACCGCGTTGGTTTTCATTCTTTCCGAGCGGAGCGGCTGCCGGTGCCCAATAGCGCTGCATGATTGGCGGTGAGGTAATTCTTTTTGAACCTTCAAAATCGTCGATATATCCAACCCCGTTTGGATCACCAGTGGCATTATTGCTGAGTGTATTCGGATTGGGACGGACCTGGGCTATTTCGCCTTCAATCGTTATCGAAGACGGTTTATCGGTCTGGATTAAGGGGAGCCAGTTGACGGCCCGGGTCAGGAAATTCAGATCCTTGTTAAGACGACCATTGATGTCCCAAACAAAATTTCGCATGGGCTCATAACCGACATCTACTTTTTCATCGACAACGGATTGACTGAAGTATAATGCTGTACCGCCGATGAAAGAATTATCACCGAAATCGTATTGTGCCCGGGCGCCCAAAATGGTTTTTTTGTCCAGTTGAAAAAACTGATTGCGTTCGTATTTTACATCCAATTTAGCATCCGGGCTCATCGCTTCTTGGTTCAGTAATGTCAAAGTACCAGTGAAATAATCGATGGTATAATCAATGCCCCGAACAAGAGTTTGGCTGCCCAGGGTGACCGATTCGCTGCCGTCGATGACCATTGCGCCGAGACTTATGACCGAGCTGCGATTTTCGTATTTGTAAACGATTTTAAATTTCGAATCCTGGTTAATTGCGGTCTGATTGGTACGGTTACTGTCGTACATCGCCGAGCAGTTGTATAAATTATTTAAATTTGGGTTTTTATCATTACTCAGTCCGGTGGAATCGTATTGAAATGGGCGCAGGTATGGAAACCACAGCTCGCCGGACTGGAGGCTAATAATTGCCGGGTTGTCCAGGTCAATGACATTATCAGGGGTAGGATTTCCGGATTGGTCTTTAGTATCCAGACCGAACTTTTTTAAAAATGTTTCACCATCGGTAGGATCACGTTCCACGTCACCGGTTTCACCATAGATATAGACAAGACTTAGTTCAAAACCTTTTTCATTAATACCAGTTGTGCCCAGGTAATAGACGTTTTTGAACTCCAGATCCCAGCAAGGATGACTGGGTTTGTTTTGTTGGGGCTTAATCAATTTCAGTTTTATATTACTTGTATCTTTTGCCTGCCAGTCACCATAGGTTTCTATCGTTTGTTTATTCGAATTGATTGTCCGATAAACAACTGCAATAATTTCATCGTCCTGAACAGGCGTGTTTAACCGGATAAAACCAAGGTTCAAATTAGCCAGGTAATCCTGATCCAGAGTCAAACGTTGAAATATACGCTGTTCAATTAAAGAGGTGTCCTGATCCGGTTTATTTGGATCCACATAAGCAAATCCATACATACTGCCAGCAACTTCACTGACAATTGATTTATATACTTCTAAATCTGAAACAACCCGGTTCGGATCATAGGTAAACACTCCGCCATTTTCTAAAAATCCATCATAGAAGGTACTTCGAAAATCGGGATCCAGGAAAAAATAAGTATTCTTAAGATAATCAGAATCTCTTTTAAAATTGTTGGTTTGCTGAGCACCACCATCGATACTTAATTTTTCTTTTTTCCCCTTTTCCACACTGGCGATGGTGGTAATATCGATCGCACCTAACTTTAAGAGTGCCTTCAGACCGAACAGGCCATTGTTTGTTCCGGAAAAGGTCACATACTGAGTTCCCGGCAATGAGAGGGAAATGTTACCGGCCTCAACTTTTTGAACGATGTCGTCTTCTTGTCCGGTATAAATTATTTTAAGATTATTTTCGAAATCAAAGTCTCGTTCACTATCCTGGTCGACCAGGATGCTGATTCGATCACCGATTTTGCCTTCAATATTCAATTGCTGCTTCTGGTCCACAATAAAGGTAGTCGAAGAACCGGCATTGTAGCCGGTGCGAACCTGGGACTGTTGCTGATTTTGCAGACGGCCGTTAATGTTAACGTTTCCCGAGACTCGCAGCGATACCCGCTGACCGGCAATATCGGCGCCAATCAGTTCCAGCTTTTCAGAACGGATAGCCGATTTTTGTTCGGTAAATCCCTTACTGCAAAGACTGTGGAGTTCATTACGTAAATAGTAATTTGACTTTGTCTGAAAGTAAGATTTCAGAGAGATTCCCTGTGGAATCGGTCCCGGTATACCCTTATATTCCTCGGTGAAAATGAGATTACGGCCGGTGTGATCCAGTTCGGTATTGAGTTTTAACTGTGAAGCATAGTTGATTTTCAGGATTGTTCGATTGGATTCGTTGGCATAAGGTGACAAAAGGGATAAACCGCGCGGCGGATCAATTTTAATGGAAGCGAAACGGTGTGACAGCCAATCTACTTGTATGGAAAATACTTGCCCATTTGATCCGGCATTTTCCTGCTGGGCCAATAGGTTTGAGAAAAGTAGAACTGATAAAATCAGTAAATGTATATATTTCCCAATGCGATACAGTGTCGTTACTCCAAAAAATGTTAATATAGGTTTAGTTACTTAAGAAAGTCGTAGCAAATTTGTTTAACGACACCTCAGTTAATATCGGTTAAGTTCGGGAGTTGCTTGATCAGCGATGTATACAGACGTGTAAATGCCTGACCGCGATGGCTAATGGCATTCTTTTCGTCGTGGTTCATTTCAGCCAGGGTCTTTTTCTTCGCAGGAACGTAGAAGACTGGATCGTATCCAAAACCGCCCGTTCCGCGCTTTTCGGACAAAATAGATCCTTCGATTACACCCTCCTCGTGAATTACCAAATCCGGATGATAAAAAACGGCTACCGTCCGGAATCGTGCCGTCCGGTCTTTTTCTGGAACTGATTGCATTTCATTGATCATTTTTATCACGTTGTCATCATAGCTGGCGTTCTCGCCCGCAAACCGGGCCGAATAGACGCCGGGCCGGCCGTTTAAAGCATCCACTTCTAAACCAGTGTCATCGGAAATAGTTGGCAGGCCTGTAAATTCATAAAGCATAGATGCCTTCTTAAATGCATTTTCATATAGGGTGTTCCCGTCTTCAATTATTTCAGGAGCATTGGGAATACTTTCCAGGGTGATCAGTTCAACACCAGGCAATTGAAATATAGAACATATTTCTTTTATTTTATCCTGATTGTTTGATGAAATTAATAGTTTCATGGTATTTCTACAGATATTTAGCATCCAATCAAAAACGCCAAAAATGTTATTGAAAAATCCCGTCAATGTCAAGCGAATTGACGTAACTTTCTGACGGAGATCACAACTGTTACCGGTATATTTGAGCGCTTAAAGTATAATTTTTTGCCAATATATTTAGCGATGACGAACGGAAACAGCACCGGCCGTGGCAATATCTTGTGTGGAAACATCGCCGTAATACACGATAGAGGATGCGCCATGTGCGCTGCCGCTGAGTTCACCGCCGGCCATTGTCAGAGTAATCCGACTGGCGCCATTGATATTCACTTTTGCGTTTACCACTTTTGAATCTTTGAAATTGGCATCAGCAGCCCCGTCACACCGTAAATTGAGGTTCTCAATACTCGAATTCCGGGAGTCTATTTCCGCGGCTCCGGAAATTTTAATGTCAAGTTCATCACAATTAAAATCACTAATTGTAATCGAGGCACCCTCTTCGGTTCTTAGGCCGCTTAGTCTGGGCATCGTAATGGTCGCCCGGTATATTGAATGGTGACGTTGCCATCTCATATCATTTTCAAGTTGGATCTGATTGTTCCAGGTATAGACATTGATTTCATCGGCTTCCGGTTCCGGATAATACAATGTGACAGAGTATTTTTCCCCCTGATGTACTTCTATTTCCCAGATACCACTGGTTTCAATCACATCAAAATTGGCCAGATCTAAGGTTTTTGATATGAAATCTTCGTCAGAATATTTTGTTGGACGGTCGGGAATATTTTTGATCATTATCCGGCTGCTGACAATCAGACCGGTGACAATGATGAGTATTGCACAAATAGTCGTTAGTAAGATTTTATTGCTGTTTTTCATGGTTAACTCCGTGATTATTGTTTGTCATGTAGGGTTTTCAGTTCATCAAATCGAATATTAAGCAGGTCCATCATTTTAAAAAGTTGTGGAAGTTGGTTGTTGATAAACTCCTGTTTTTTCAGCATTCGGGTTTTTTCAAGGGCTCCGGCAGACACGAAATATCCAATTCCCCGCTGATTTTGAATAATGCCTTTTTCCTGAAGCCAGGCATAGCTGCGCATTGCTGTATTGGGATTCACTTCGGTTGTTACGGCCAGCTCTCGTACTGATGGAATTCGTTCTTCCTCTGGCCACTCCCCGGACAGAATATTTTCACAAATCAGATCAGCAATCTGGAGATAGATAGCTTGCTCTTTTTCAAACTCCATGTTATACCTCCTTTTCACTCAACCGTAAATAGGCGAGAATCCAGAAGTAAGGGGCCATAAAAACCCAGAAAATATATTTGATAATCGATAATAATGTTTCACCAAATTTTTCCAGGTAAATAAAATCACTGGCCATATAATTGTCCATGAACCGCATATGGTGGAAGAAGTCGTAGTAGACAATCCGGAATACAATGGATGCAAAAATACCAATTGCTATGGAAAGTCCGAATAAAGAAAGACCGGTTTTCATGAAAGCGTGATTTTTAAAGTAAATACTGCCAAACAGAAAAATGGACTGGCTGATTAAATAAATAGCCATTGCCAGCAGCATGTCTTTGGCAAGGGGATTAAAAACCGGAAAACCGGATTTGAGGATTATCGTCGACAGGAAGAGTGACACCATGTTTAGAATAAAATAAAAGGCCACACTGATAACCACATACCCGATTGTGGTTAATAATAAGCGGCTGGTAAATTTTTCAAACGTGGTGGCCGGCAACATGAAAAAAGCGGTGTTTTTTTGCGAGAGATGGATTTCACTGAAGATCGTTGCACTAAGCAGGAAACCACAAATGTATAGAACCGTCGGGAAAAAACCGATGTTAAAATCATGATCGATATTTTCATGGGAAAAAATCATGGGGACCAAAGTAATAATAAAATAGATTGCAGCAACGGTCCCGGCTCCAATCAACAGGGTCCTGTAGTTGCGAAGCAAATCGTTACGAAGCAGCAGCAGAAAACGTTTAAAGTTAAATAGTTTATGTAGTTTCATTTATGCCTCCCGGGTGAAAAGTTTGCCCATGTGTTGCTGATTGTTGATTACGGCGTTGAACAGTAATTCAATGTCCAGATTGCTGTCGGCTTCACCGCGATTTTCATTAATAACCACATAACCACCGAGCGTCTTTTCGGAATAAAGCGCATTGGCTGCATCGGGTTCTGTTTTCTGGAGCGTGACAGACAATTTTCGTGAAATGGATTCGGTGGTTTGATTGAAAATGATTTTACCATTATCCAGAATAATAATAGGATCAATCAGGTTCCCGATATCCCGGACCTGGTGAGTCGAAATAATAATAGTTCTGTTGTCATCCATGGCAGCAGCGAGTAATTTGCGAAACTGGCTTTTGCTGGGAATGTCGAGACCGTTTGTCGGTTCATCAAGAATCAACAGCCGACTGTTTGTAGCCAAACCAAAAGCAATCAGAAATTTCTTCTTTTGCCCATAGGAGAGTGAGGTCAGTTGCTCATTGGTCGGCAGATCAAAGGTGGCGATATAATTCTCAAAGGCCCGAGGATCAAAGTGTGGATAAAAAGGGGCGTATAGAAAAACATACTCATTAATTTTAAGTGCGGGCGTGTAAAACTCCTCGGGAATGAAATAAATATCCTTAAGCATATCGGCGTATCTCTTTTGAGGTGTGAAACCCAGAACATCGCAGCTGCCTTGCTGTGGGAATAATAATCCGCAGATAATTTTCAGCAATGTTGTTTTACCAGCACCGTTTTTTCCCAGCAGCCCATAAATGTTCCCTTCGGTAATTTTCAGACTCAGCCGGTCAAAAAGCGGGGCTTTGTTTTTGTAGGCGAAACACAGGTTTGTTAATTCAATCATAATTTTCTCCGTTTGTGTGTATTAATAAACTAATACACCAATAATGTAAGTGTGGCGTGCCGATTTGTCAAGATATTTTTATACTTATTTAATCAGGGAATCATAATATCACTGATTCTCAACAGGCGCCGACCTTTTGGTTTGAGCGAAAAGGACAATCCGTAATGAGGATAATGCCGACCATATTGATTTTCTGTCCTCCACAGAGAAAGCCCGTAGCGATTTCGATAGCTGCCTGTAATCATCAGGGTATAACCAAGCCCATTATCAAAAAGTGGGGCAATCAGGTTGTCCAGGTGATAGTACCAAATATATCCCAGACGACCTTGGGCGATAAGTGTAAATGGCGAGTTGTTTATATCAATACGATAACTGCTATTAATCCCGGCCCGGAAATTACTGGGCCCGGCAGCAGTACGATACGCATTACAAAAAGACAGTTTTACAACATGCCGGTTGTTTTTAATGAGGTAGGGTTCCGTTTTTATTAATAACAGTAAACCGATAGCAGTATGTTCGGTATAGGGTAAATCGATGATACTGTAGCCCAAGAGCTGGTGATAGCCATTTTGTATAAATTCACCGCCGTAGTTACCCCGAAACATAAAACCGGTACCAATCTGGTAGAGAGCTCGAGGCGAGTCTTTCTCAACCGAAATTCGACTTGTAATCAGATCAAAACGATAATTCGCTAATTTGTTAGTCAGAACATTGTAATAGAGATCAAAAATCCACCATCGGTTTGAATGCCGGTAAGCCACCTGTGACCAAAGGCAAGTGGTGACAAAATCATCGGAACCAACTTTAAGGATATTTTTTAAAAAATTCTGGTAAACAATATTATCGTTCCAATAACCGATTGTCATTTGATGATTACTACCGGGTTTTTTCCAGGTTGTTGTCGCGTCAAGGTCGGAATTGGGTATAAAAACAGTAATTATCAGGTATAGATAAAGTACAGTCGAAAACGTCTTAATATTTTTCATTGATTGAATTTAAAATAAATAAAAAATGCACCCCAATGAATTATATAGCATTGGAAAGAATTAAAAAATTATCCGGAGACCCAGTGAGCCCATTTTGTGTTCATTGTCCGGTGTGTAGGAATCGTAAAACACATAGGTATAATAAAAACCGGCAAAATTAACTACCCCTTTGCGGAATAGGTTAATCGTCGCTGAGATTTTGTATTCTGTTGATGAGTCGCGCAACAACCAAATGTTATGATTTACTCCGATAAATGAGGCCCATTTGTTGTATACACCAATTTGATATCGGAGCAGACTGAAAAGTTCATATTTATAGTGATGATTGATTCCGCTAAAAGCATTACCGGTCGGGTTAATAAATGTGCCAATATTAATTTGGGCGTCCCAGCTGTTTATTAGAGTGTTTTCTCGCATTTTATATTCGTCTCTAAGATACAGGTAATAGGCGCCGGGTGTTCCTACCCCCAACTGGATACTATTCCACCAGATTGGAGTACCCTCTTCGAAAGCACCAATTTTATGGATGCTGCCCCGATACAAAGAGCCCTTTAATAACAGATTTTCAAATTCATAACGCACATTTGCAGATAAATTATAGCGGATTTTGTTTAACGTGAAAATATCAGTTTCACTAACGGAAATTAATGTGGTATTGCCAACTGTACCATATACGATGGAATGACCAATCTGAAATAAATCTATGTTTGTTGTAAAATCAGCGCGATAGCCCGGCCAGAAGCCCTCTCCTGTTACTTTTCCATTGATATACGGTGCAAAAGCGATATATCCATGTGAATACATCAATAAATGACCGGATAAATCTTTTGCAGGTATCAGAACTGTCAATAAAAATACAAAGGTCAATGCCTTGGGCGATGAATACATTCTTTGAATAATCATAAATAGAAATTTAAAATACAACTTTGACCCCAATTACGCCAAGATGGTTTTCTTTGTCATGGGTAAATGAATCGTACAGATAATAGGTATAAAACAGGCCGGCAAAATTAATTAATCCTTTCCGAAAAAGGTTAATTGTTAGGCTGGTTTTATGTTCAGTTGAATGATCGGCATTTACCCAGCTGTGTTGTCTCAAACCAATAAATGATGCCCAATTATTATAAGCGCCAATGTTGTATCGTATTAAACTGAAGATTTCGTAACGATAAGTATGATTTTGGCCGGTCAAAAGGGTGTTTTTTGGCACTATATATGAACCAATATTTATTTGTCCATCCCAGGTTCTAAGAAGGGTATTGCGTACTTTAAATTGATTCCTGAGATATAAATAATAGGATCCTTTCGTGCCAATCCCAATCTGGTAACTATTCCACCAGGTGGATCCATGTCCCAATCCTGGAATAAGCAATTCACTCTGATCGATGCGGTGGATACATTGGTGTTTAAGAGTTCCCTTGATTAACCACTGTTTGAACTCCACTCGAAATCCTGGTGAGAGTGTATAAATAATATGGTCCATTTCCCAAACCATAGAATCGGAGTGGGAAATTGTCGTCGTATTTCCAATCAGACCGTTTATTATCAGGCGCTTCCATTTAAAAAAATCTACATATGCCATTGCTTCTGAGCGATAGGCCGGATATACGGCATTTGTTTTATCCGTCCCATGGATGTAAGATTCTAATGTCAGATGCCCGTGGGTTTTCATAAGCAGTTCTGCCGACCCTGTGGTCTGGATTACCATAAGTAACGAGAAAAGAACGGGTATGTGATGATATTTCAAGGAGTTAAAACCATTGTGTTTTGTTAATAAACATTTTTTAAAGTGGATCGAATTGATCTTTTTCGACATAACAGACAGGGCATGTCCAATCATCGGGTAAATTGTCAAAAGCAGTCCCGCGAGATACTCCGTTTTCTTCATCACCAAGCACAGGATCGTAAATATAACCGCAGTTGGTACAGATATATTTCTCCATAAATTCAATCCTTATTCAAGAGTAAAATATTTAGCCTGGGGATGATGCACAATAAAGGCCGATGTGGTCTGTTCCGGGATCATCTGAAAACTGTCGGTTGCCGAAACTCCAATATTTTCAGCGCTCAACAGTGAAAGGATTTTATTGTTTTCCGCTAGATCCGGGCAGGCCGGGTAGCCAAAGGAATATCGGGAACCGCGATATTTCTGAATAATAAAATCATCAATACCGGCACCGTCCTCTTCCGTGATTTTTAATTCAATCCGAATCTGCTGATGCCAATATTCCGCCAGCGCCTCGGCGGTTTCAACGCTTAAGCCATGGAAAAGAAGATAGTCTTTATAGTGATTTTCCTTGTATAAACGTTGGGCTTCTCGTTGGGCATCATGGCCAATGGTTGCTACCTGCAGGGCAATGATATCTCTTTTTCCGGAATTCAAAGGAAGGAAAAAATCAGCTATTGACCGATTGGGCATCTTTTTTTGTCGTGGAAAATGCAGTCGTTCAATTTCGTGTTTGGAATTTGGTTCGAAAATTACCAGCGATTCTCCAACGCTGTTGCAGGGAAAATAACCGTAAGCGATTTGTGGGATCAGGAGTTTTTTGTCAATGCAATGCTGCTTCAGGGCATCAAATTCGGGACGTACCCGCGTTTCAATTAAATTGTCATACTCTTCTTTGGTTAATTTGCCTCTTCGATATCCCCAGCGTCCCCGGAAAAGCACCGATTCGGTTAAATATGCAAAAACCTTATCCAAATCAATGTCCGTATTATATTTGACACCCCAAAACGGGGGTGTCGGAATGTAGATATCACGACGGATTTCTTCCTGTTGAATGATTGGCAGCTTCGATAAGACCCTCTCATTAACTTTCTGTCCTTTTTTATTATCTGGTTTTAGTGCCGACCAGTTCTTTCCTTTTATCAGGCTCATTGAATCCAAACCAGCGAAGGCGTCGGGACAGTAAATAACGGGTCCGTTGGAAATTGGTGCACATATGTCATTCACAAAATCGCGGGTAAGTGCTGCACCCCCTAACAAAACCGGAATTGTGATATTGCGCTGTTTCATCAATTCCAGATTTTCTTTCATTACTGTCGTTGACTTAACCAGTAATCCGCTCATTCCGATTGCATCGGCATTGACTTCGGTGGCCTTCTGAAGTATGGTCGTAATCTCACATTTAATGCCAAGATTGTATACCCTGTAACCATTATTGCTTAAAATAATATCCACCAGGTTTTTACCGATATCATGAACATCTCCGCGAACGGTAGCCAGAACAATACTGGTTTCTGCCTCGTTGTCTGACTTATCAAGAAAGGGCTCCAGCTTTCCGACGGCGTATTTCATAACTTCAGCGGATTGCAGGACAAAGGGCAATTGCATTTTTCCGGAACCGAACAGATCACCGACGATTTTCATGGCTGGAATTAGCCAATTATTTATAATATCAATCGCCTGGGCATTCTCAAGTGCTTCGGTTAGGAATATTTCCAGTCCGACACGATTTCCTTGAATGATACGCTGTCTGATTTTTTCGTCTATCGGAGTCGCATCATCTTCAAGGGATTTTTTTTTCTGAACCCCCGCTTTTTTATCAAAATGATTGATAAAAGAAAACAGAGCATTACTACCGCGATTGTAGATCAGGTCAAGGCAGATATCCACATCTTTCTGATCGATTTTGTAAAGCGGCATGATTTTTTGAACATTAACGATTGCCAGATCGAGCCCGGCGTTTATTGCCTCTTTCAGAAAAACGGAGTTGAGAATTTCCCGTGAACCGGAATGTAATCCGAAGGAAATGTTGGAAATGCCAAGAATGGTATACACGCCAGGCAATTCAGTTTTTATGGCTTTTATACCCGCAATTGTATTTTTTCCGGCGTCCTTAAGCGATTCATCACCGCTACCCAGTGTGAAGGTCAGTGTGTCGAAAATCAGATCCTGTGGTCGCAGACCGTTTTGATTGACAGCGATGTCATAGATACGCCGGGCAATGGTAAGTTTTTTATCAACGTCGTGGGCCATACCCTCTTCATCGATAGTGAGAGCGATGACGGCTGCCCCGAACCGTTTTGCTAACTGGCAAATATGTTGAGAACGTCCTTCGCCGTCTTCTAGGTTGATAGAATTGACAACCGACCGTCCGCCGATTAGTTTCAATGCAGTCTCAATGACAGTAACATCTGTGGAGTCAATAAAGATCGGTAAATTTACCTGACGGACAATCCTCGTGACCGCTTCGTGCATATCTTGGATCTCGTTGCGCCCGGTGTACGCCACGCAGAGATCGAGTCCGTGGGCGCCAGTCATTTCCTGGTGCTTGGAAATGTTGACAACGCAGTCCCAGTCATTTGCCAGCAGGCATTCGCGAAATTTCTTACTACCGTTTGTGTTGGAACGTTCTCCAACAAAAAAAGGCGCCGGATCTTGATGTAAATCTTGAGCAGAAAAAACAGATGTTACAGACGATTTTAACACAGGATTTCGTTGGGCTTTGATTAATGTTGGTATTTTAGCCGCCATGGCCCTGATAAACTCCGGCGTCGTACCACAGCAACCACCAACGATCTGAACCCCGTATTTTTCTATAAAACTGGACAACACCGATACGTATTCTTCTATCGAAAGGGTATAAACCATCTCGCCATTAACCATTTGGGGCAGACCTGCATTTGGTTGGACAAGAACCGGACCGCAAAAAGATTGGCAAATCTGCTTTACATAGGGACGCATTTGCTCAGGTCCCGTAGCGCAATTCATGCCAATTACATCAACTTGAAAAGGTTCGATAATTGCCAGTACTGCTGTGATATCGGTTCCGATTAACATGGTACCGTTGGTCTCGATGGTGATTGAGACAATTCGGGGGAGATTTAAGCCTGCAATCTTAAGTTCGTCGTTAACTGCAATGAGCGCTGTTTTGATTTGTAACGGATCCTGGCAGGTTTCAATAATAAACATATCCACGCCGCCTTGTATCAGCCCCCGGGCCTGAAGGGCGTAGGATTCATAAAGTGTGTCATAATCGGTTTGCTGAAGGGTAATAAGTTTGGTTCCCGGACCAATGTCACCGGCAACAAAACGGGGTTTTTCCGGAATGGAGTATTTTTGGGCGGCCCGCCGGGCAATTTCAGCTGCGCGGCGGTTGATTTCGACTACCCTGTCGCCAAGATCAAATTCCGATAAAACAATTTTATTACCACCAAAAGTATTGGTCTCGATGACGTCGGATCCTGCGGCCAGATAGTTTTCATGGATTTGTTGAATTTTATCCGGGATTGTGAGATTCAATATTTCCGGGCAGCCACTTCGGCCGTCCCACTCGGCATCAGTAGGATCAAGATCGTGTATCTGAGTCCCCATGGCACCGTCAAAAAGTATTAGCCCCTGTTTTAATCGATATGGAAATTCCAAAACTACTCCACTATTCTATGATATTAGAAAATATAGAAAGTCGTGGATGAAAGCAAAGAGTAAAAATTAAATTTGGGGCCAGGCCGGAATTTATCTTGAATAATTAGGTGCGCCTAATTAATTTAGGGCAATGTTAAACGAGGTGGGTTTGGACACGATGGTATTATCAGAAAGTCAGCAGGATTACCTGAAAATTGTCCTGGATTTAATTAATGAAAAAAAGGTTGCCAGAGTAAAGGAAATTGCTCTGCGCAAGGAAGTCAGTATGCCCTCGGTTACTGAGGCGATGCGCAAACTTGCCAAAGACGATTATGTTCAATATTCTGCCCGCGAATTTGTGGAATTAACTTCCAAGGGTTTCCGGGCGGCTCATCGTCTCAGCAGCAAGAACATCTTTCTGAAGAATTTTCTTGTTGATGTGCTGAATATCGATGTCACAGTAGCAGAAAAAGAGGCATGTGAATTAGAGCACCATCTTAGTATTGCCACATTAGATCGCCTGATTCTTTTATACCAGTTTTTATGTGAATGCAAGAAAAACGACAAACAAACCCTTGAGCTGTTTAAAAAATGTATCGATTCCGCAGAAGGTACCATTGAAAGTGATCCCGAATGTCAATCGTGCTTTATCATCAGTAATTTTCCACATCAGCCGGAGAAAAACACGGTTCATATACTTTTATCACAACTCGAGCGTGGTCAGAAGGCACGGATTATTATGCTCGGTCCGGATCCTGATATTCGCCGGAACATTATCGAAAAAGGTTTAATGCCCGGTACTATGATCACGGTTCAGGAAGTTGGTAACGAGGACCAGTCCTATGTATTGAAAACCGATGGCTGTCTGGTTGAAATTTCTCAGGATGCTGCCGATATGATTGAGACTGCCATTGAACAGAAAGATTATCAAAAACGCCTATCAGATATACCGGCTGGTAATTCATTCAAAGTAGTGAAAATTTTCGCCCAAGGTGAAATCCGACGGCGCTTGCTGGATATAGGTTTTATAAAAAATGAGAAAGGTGGAGTTATCCGAGAGGCGCTTATGAAAGATCCGATCGAGATAGAAATTAAAGGAGCGAAAGTATCTTTGCGTCGGTCAGAAGCGGCGCTGATCTGTGTTGAAGAAATAGCATGAATGATCGCGAACAACAGCTGCGCCATCGGGTTCGGCGGCGTTTAGGGCGCCACGAATATGGGCACGGTCAGGAAACAATCCGGATCGCATTAGCCGGTAATCCAAATTCCGGCAAGACGAGTATTTTTAATGCCTTGACCGGGCAGCGTCAGCACATTGGCAATTACCCCGGCGTGACCGTTGAAAAAAAATCGGGTGTGATCAGCGTTGATGGCAAACTCATTGAATTTATCGATCTGCCCGGTACTTACAGCCTGACCGCCTATTCCCTGGAAGAGGTCGTTTCCAGGGATTTTGTACTGAACGAAAAGCCCGATGTTATTATAGATATTCTGGATTCCACAAATCTGGAACGACACCTGTATCTGCTGCTTCAGTTTCAGGAGTTAGGTGTACCAATTGTCGGCGCGCTCAACATGACCGACGAAGCCGAAGAAAAAGGCATTTTTATTAATAGTGAGCAACTTGGCACAATTCTTGGAATTCCTTTTGTGAAAACTGTGGGCAGTACCGGTAGCGGGATTAATGCGCTGCTGGATACTGCGCTGAAAGTCGCCAAAGGTGAATTGTTATCGAATAAACGTCACCTGAATTACGGCAAGCAGGTCGAACTGGCGCATAATGCGATTATTGATACCCTGGAAATGGACAGCAGCTTCAAGCAGCATTATGCGTTGCACTGGATTGCTATCAAGCTGCTGGAAAAAGATCAAGACGCTATTCGGAAAATAAAAGCGGAGCACAAATTTGCTGAGATGGTATTACAGGCAAATCAGGAGTGGCAGGCGCGGCTGGAAAAGCATTTTCAGGAAGATAGTGAAGTTGTGATTGGCGAACAGCGCTATGCTTATATTCATGGTGCGCTGAAGGAAACCGTTACTCAGATCCGGCGCCGTCCGGTCGTTGATATCACGGAAAATATTGATCGAATTGTACTGAATCGCTATCTGGGTATCCCGATTTTTTTTGCGGTGATGTTTTTAATTTATCAGATGACATTTGCCCTGGGAAATCCGCTGTCCAATGGAATCTCAATACTTTTCACACGATTGTCGTTGTTTTTATCGGATATTCTGCCGGTAGGGCCATTGCAGGATTTATTGACAAACGGTATCATTAATGGTGTCGGCGGCGTGTTGACCTTTTTACCGCTGGTGATTCTGCTTTTTCTGGGATTATCATTTTTGGAAGATACTGGTTATATGGCGCGGGCGGCGTTCGTAATGGATAAATTTTTTCACATTTTCGGGCTTCATGGCCGGAGTTTTATTCCATTTATGATTTCTACCGGATGAGCTGTGCCGGGGATAATGAGCGCCCGTGTGCTGGCAAACCGGAAAGACCGGATTGTCACAATTCTGGTATCACCGCTGATGATGTGTGGTGCTAAAGCGCCGGTTGTGGCGATGCTGGTTGCTGCTTTTTTTCCGAACAACGCCACACTTGTATTCTGGAGTATCTGGCTGTTTGGCTGGGTGATGGCGTTTTCCATTGCGCTGATTTTTAAGAAATCCTTATTCAAAGGCGAACAGACACCTTTTGTAATGGAACTGCCGCCTTATCGTCGACCCTTGATAAAAAGTGTTTTTATTCACATGTGGGAAAGGTCTTCGGAATATGTGAAAAAAGCAGGGACGGTTATTCTGGCAGCGTCGATTGTAGTCTGGTTTATCCTTTCCTATCCGAAAGCACCGACGGTAAAAGAGGGTTTCCATGGAAATAATATTCCACTAATAGAATATAGTATTGGCGGAAAAATGGGCAAGAAGATTGAACCGGTATTGAAATGGGCTGGCTTTGACTGGAAAATCGGAGTCGGTCTTGTGGCGGGTGTCGCCGCCAAAGAGGTTATCATCTCTACTATGGGAATTTTATACGGAATTGATGAAAATGCTTCGGAAAAACAGGCGCATGTCGATTTTTTTGTAAAGGATAAACTTAGTGCGGATTCTGCTTATTCACCATTAATGGCATTAGCGCTGATGGTGTTCATTATGATTTATATTCCCTGTATTGCGACGTTGGCGACGGTTAAAAAAGAGCTGGGCTCCTGGAAATGGCCCCTTTTTCAAGCGGGTTATACGTTACTGGTGGCGTTTATTATGGCGGTTGGAATTTATCAGATCGGCAGCCTGCTGGG
>JAFGXZ010000221.1 GCA_016936335.1 Fidelibacterota bacterium | reverse complement strand
GCTGCGTTGATCCTTTTTCAGAACAATGGAAACATGCAATCCAGCTCTGATATTCGAACGTTTTTTACCATTCATAGCGTTTCATTTTCTGCCACAAAGAAAAGGCATTCGGATTACCGTAAGATGAAGTATGCGTTATTTCCTTCGTAAGGATGCATAATATGGCACGAAAAGTTTCAAAAAACGTCGGGATGGTGTAGTTTCGTCATGAACATTAAAAATGGGTAACATGCTGCTCGCAATAGATATTGGCAATTCAAACATCGTATTTGGCATTCACGATGGCGAAACATGGGTAAATGAATGGCGAATTCTGACCGTGGCCGATAAAACTGCCGACGAATATGAGGTCATTTTTCGTTCGTTGCTGACCAACTCAATTGATTATATCGGAAAAGTTGACCGGATTGTGGTGAGCAGCGTGGTTCCTCAATTGTTGCGTGCTTTCTCCGAGATGCTGGGTTCATTATTTCCGGTGACGCCTTTGGTTGTTGGGCCGGAAATTTACCCGTTGCTTCCGCTGAAGGTGCTTAATCCTTACGAAATCGGAACCGATTTGATTGCCAATTCGATGGCGGCTTACAACCGGTTTCGTTCGTTATGTACAGTCGTCGATTTCGGAACAGCCTTAACACTGACGACTATATCGGATGGTGGAGAAATCCTTGGCGTTTCCATTGCTCCCGGATTGAAAACGGCCATCAAGTCGTTAACCGGAAATACAGCTCAGCTTCCTTCGGTGCACTTAACACCACCGCCATCGGTTTTGGGAGAGAATACGGTTCATGCACTGCAATCGGGAATTGTGTTGGGCTATTCTGGCCTGGTTGATCACCTGATTGATTTGACCCGGAATGAGCTGGGAAAGTTACCTGAAGTAATTGCCACCGGTGGTTTGGCCAATGTCATTTCTCCCATTTCCAGCTACATTCGGGTAGTCGATCAGCAGCTGACGCTGGAAGGCTTGCGCCTAATTGGCGATACCGTTGAAAAGCATTAAAAAGCCGGCAAAAGAACCGGCAGATTTTATGCTTCAAGCGAATAGCGTAGTTGATCGAGCATGATAGGAACATCTTCCGGATCGATTCCCTGTTTGAGCAAATGTTCCAAATCCTCCTCAAATGCAGCCATGAATTCCGCTTCCGAATTTTCTTTATTCCGGATGCTTTTTCGGTACCATTCCAAAGCTGCCTTCCTGTTTCCGAGACACCACTGCACATGACCCATGTTCATCAGGTCGTACTTGTTAGGCGCTCCTTCGATAAGTTTTCTGTAATAATTCTCCGATTGCTCCAGCTTACCAACCAGCAATGATGACCAGGCAAGGGGGCGCCAAACGTTTTTGTTTCCGGGAGATAAATACTCTACCTTAAAATAATACTTTAAGGCATCTTCGTATTTTTTTAGTTCCATGTAGCAATGCCCGATAGAAATATGTGTACTCATATTGTCGGGTTCCAGGATTTCAGCCTGCTTGTAATAATCGAGCGCTTTTTCCGGTTCCTTCAGGTTACGGTAACAAAGTGCAATTTTTTTATGGTTCCAGATTTTATTGACGTCGAACAAGTCGGCTTTCAGATAAAAATTAAGTGCGTCACGGTAATTACCCGTTTTCTGGTAGCAAAAAGCCAGTTTCTGAAGAATTTCTCCGTCTTCCCCTTCCTGCAAAAGCATCTGGTAAATTTCCGATGCCTCGTCGAAATAGTTCTTGGCAAAATAGAATTCGGCCATTTTCCGAAGAATACCAAGGTCTTCCTGTAAAAGCGGTCGGAAAGTATTTTTGTTGTGAAAGTCGAGCCGCCAGGAGAATACATCTTCAAAATCGGTGTGATTCGGATGCAGTTTGAAGAAACGGTATAAATCCTGAATGTACTGATTGGAAGCCACTTCGGCGGCTTTGTTGGGTGAGATTGCCAGCTCGTCTTGTTGAATCTCTTCTAACTGGTCCATTTCCGCCTTGAGCGAACCGGACATCATCTCTTTGTATTCTTTAGGAATATTCTGTAAACTAAGGCAGAATGAGTATTTGTCGGAGTTGCATAGCATGGGAGATTTCACGATAGCTTCCATAAAAGTGTTTGTCGATTCGTCACTTTTGTCGCCGGTCACATCGCTAATTTCGGGATGCTCAGGGAAAAATGGCATGAACCAATTTACAAACTCACTGAAGAATGGGAAATTTTTGAGCATCGAGAAGGAACTCATAAATACATCGGCTCCTTCCATCTGGAGCTCAGACAGTTCTTCCAATTTGTCCATCAGACCAGGCGATTCGCTGAATATATCCTGCCAATCCGGGTTTTTATCGTCCATCATACCTTCGCCCATCAGGTTGTCCATGTTCAATTTGTTACGAAGGTTTGGACTTATACGCATCATCTCCGGAAGGATTTCATCCTGCAGTCGACGCTGTAATTTTTCAGTCTCCTTGCTTCTAATGAACTGAAGAATCACTTTTTCAAACAGTCGTTTGAATTCAGGATCTTCATTCAGAATAGCCAGTCGGCCGGTAATTTGGGTAAAAAAAGGCAGGCGCAAATCATACTGGTACAGCGAAATCATCAGGCCAACCAATGCCCGTTGCCTAACCAGTTCATCAGTGGTGTCGTACGCTTCGAACAGTAAATTGAATTTTTGTTCGTCGAAATAACGGGCCAGACTGAATGTGAGGGCGGTAACCAACAATGCTTTTTCGTGAATCGGAATGCTTTCGCCGGAAAGGAAATTCCTTACAAAATTCAATTCATCATAGTTGAGCAAATCACGGAACCAGAAATGATAGAAAATGTAGTTAAGTTTTTCAGTGTGAATTCTGGCCGATTCCTGTTTTCCCGTTTGTGGTGAAATGGATTCATCAATAAGCGACTGCAGTTCGTTATGCACATGAAAGTCTTCAATTTCATGATACGTTTTAGACAGATTTTCCAAATAGAGATGTGCAAAGCCTCTTTTCTTTTGGTAAGGAAGCAGGGCGGAAAAACGCATTCTTAGGTTTTCAATTACCTTGTCGGTCAGTTCGAACGCGGAAATCAGCAAATGCTTGTACACTTTCTGCCTTTCGGGATCATTGATACCTTCAACGGTATACTGCAGCATGTATTTGTAAGTTTGCTCCAGGTTATGGTATTCGTCGCGGAAATCGCCCGAACCTGTTTCGTTAATCAGCTGTTCAAGCAGATCGAATCCAGGTTTTAGCTTACGCGATGCAAGCAGTTGACAAATTTCGTTGAATG
>JAFGXZ010000023.1 GCA_016936335.1 Fidelibacterota bacterium | reverse complement strand
TTCAGCAAAGAATTTATCCAGAAACTGATAGGTGAATTCATTGACGGGATTTATTGTTGGGTCTTTGATTCCCCATCCGCGTTCTATAGTATAAGGCCCCGGTGCGCTGCCCAGTTCCGGATAGGCAACCAGCCAGCTGGTTGCATGGGCCGGAACATCAAATTCCGGAATCACCCGGATACCGCGGTCGGCCGCATAATTGATGATATCTTTGATCTGATCTTGAGTATAATAGAAACCATCGGAGCCGAGTTCATGCAGTTTCGGCCAGCTATTACATTCAACCCGAAATCCCTGATCATCAGCCAGATGCCAATGGAAAACATTTAATTTTACGGAAGCCATTCCATCGAGATTTCGTTTAATGACATCAACAGGCATGAAATGACGACTGGCATCGATCATTAATCCACGCCAGGGGAATCGGGGCTGGTCTTTGATCTCGCACTTCGGGAAATAGTAACCGTCTTTATCAATGGACAGAAGTTGCAGGAATGTCTCAAGTCCATAGAGTGCACCAATATCCGTTTCGGCAATTAAGGAGGCCTGTTTATCTGTAATTATTAAAGAATAGGATTCATCTTCGAAGAGTTTCAGACTGCCGATTCGGGAGATTTTTACGACCATCTGAGGATTTTCCGGGTTGGAATTGGCAGTGATGTAATCCTGGGGCAAGAAATATCCGGTGCGTCCGGCCAGCCGTCGCAACATTTGAGTTGCGGCTCGATAGAGGCGACTGTCGGCAGGACCATCAATTTTCAGTGCAAAGGATTCATCAAGTCGGAAAACACCGTCTTTCAAAATAATTTCGGTAGGTACCGGCATTAAATTAAGCGTGTTCTGAGAACCACCGTTTAGAGCATTCATTGATAATAATATACTCACAATTAAACAAATTCTGCTATACTTTTGCATTGGTATTCTCCCTTTTTAAAACATACGATCCCAAGGGGGCAATAAAATTGGTTTTTGCTGTAATACCTCCAATACTTCAGGAGATAAGAACTCTTTGGGAACCACCAGCCGGAACATATATTCGTCAAACCATGCATCGGTCATAGTTAAGAAACCGTTGTGTCCGGCATCTTCTCCCCAACTATTTTCCAGCAACCATTTTGTCACAGAACCTGTCGCCGAAGTGTCAAGCCCAACAAGAGTCATTCCATGAGTCGAACCGCTTTCATAACTTAATATACGTTGCTCTTTTGTCATATCAAATGAAACACCAAAAACCCCATCGTAATCGAAAAGATTTGTTGCCAATATCCCCGCTTCTTTGTCCAACTGTTTGCCTACATCGCAGGAAAAATACATTGGTTCATTGGCCAGAATCGATCGCTTTGCGAATTCCTTTATTTCAGTGACAGGCAAATTAATAAATGTCCAATTCGGGCTTTCAATACAGTTGCGATCATATTTTATTTCATAAAGTTGATGGTATTTTTTACTCGGATCGTCCATGAGCATGACATAGTTATCCAGAGCCGAACCGATAACATCGGTGTAGAATTGTTGGGGAGTATATTTGTTTCCTACGATTAAGCTGTCGTTTTTATCAATGTACCGCCAGGTAAATTCAGCAGGAGGCGTTCCCAGTGAAATGACAAGAATACGATAAATCTCGGCCAGCATGTCGGATTTTTGTTTTCGGATAAATTTTTCACTTTTTCCATCGGCATGCCATTTCCTGATCTGCATTCCCCGGGCACGCAATTTTCGGCTTATCAAACGGCTCATCATCCGGGTATTTTCACTATTGTACGACTCTGGCATGATTTCTTTGGGAACAATTCCGTACTTGGCGGCAAGACTTGGCATCATACTCCAGACACCACCATCAGCAATCGGGTTTTGGAACAACCATTGTACTTCACGATCATCAATATCGTTTATCCTGGTTGCAATCATGGACTCGAGAAAAAGATTGGCCTTTTCCAGTTGGTCCCAAAAGAACAAATAATTCTGGGAGAATTCAAATTCTTTTAAATTGTATTTTTCAATGACTTTTGGCCGCAATACATTCAGTGCTGTAAACAGCCAACATCGCCCGGAAGCTTTTTGGTCAGTGATGGTTGATACAGGAATTTTATGGGCGAAATGATGATCAATACCGGCCAAAACATCCCGGTTTCGGGCCAATGTTTTTACGTCGTTATTGGATACGGCGTTTTGCATTGACCGGGTGAAGTTGTCTATTTCCACGGATGCTTGAATCTGTTTCAGTAAGCCGGGAGATATTTGTTCTGTCTGGGCCGATAATGTAATCCATCCAACGATTGTTAACAGTGTACAGGTTGTGAGTAAACGATTCACGATTCCTCTTAAAGTTTTAAAAATTTTTCAGATAACCACCGGGCGGCTTTTTGGCTTTCATCAAGAATGATCTCTTCATCAAGGGTCAGAAATGTGTAGTCGTTATAGATAAACTGGCCTCTGGTCATTACCATTTTTGCCGTCGTATTCTGCATTCCCCATAGCAGATGCTGGATGTAATTTTCACTGCTTATGGGTGTCGCCGGAATATAGTCAAATACAACGATATCCGCACTGGAGCCTGTGTTGATAATTCCTGGCATTCCGTCAAAATATTGCCGGGTAAATTCTGAATTACCCTGCAGCATCGATGCGATATAAGTGTTTAGTTTTGCCAGATCGGTGTCGGGATTGTCGTATCGGCGGAATTCATTATTTAGGGCCTGGAATATTCCGACACCTGTCCCGGATGTGCCGATGCCGAAATTAATACCGGATGGAATTTTTGTTGTATCGTTATTTTGAATAATCGGTGTTTGAACAAAAGTCACGCTATTTTCCTGAAGAGTATTTAAATCATCTTTATTCAATAGAAATTTGCTAGAAACCAGGGTCTTTGAATGAAGCAGTCCGAAGGAGGATAGCTGTTTGAGATTATTTTCGGCTCCCAATTCAATGTGAAAACCACTTGAGCCGCCACCCGCCTCTGCAACAAGAGTCAGTGTTCGGTCAGTAAATTGTCCATCAGCCCTGAGCCCGTACATACCACGAACCTGGGGATCCAGACTGGTGCTTTTGATAAAATTCCGGTTTTCTTCAAGGGAACGAATCAATATATCGTCGCCATTACGTTCTGAAATTTCAAAAGCAAGTACGGCCTGAATTCCGGATCGGGTAACGACCGATGCGATATTTTCCAAGATGGAAGAAATCGCCAGTGGAGACGAGTGTAAATCAAATACTGTTGTAATTCCTGATTTTATGGAATTGAGAAGACTGACCAGAGTTGCCAGCTGAACCGTATCATCATCAAGACACTGGTCGTATTTCCACCAAAAATGTTTCAATTGTGCGGCACTTGCATTATTCGGATTATATATAGGCAAGCCCAACGTAAAACTTCTGGAAAAGCGATGATGTAGGTCAATTAAACCCGGAACGATGACACAGCCCAGAGTGTCATAAACTTCGATGTCGACGGTTTTGGGAATTTGGGCAAAAACAGATTCTTCAGTTCCAGCAACGACGACCGTGCCGTTAGAGATGTAAACCGCACCGTCTTCGTAAACTGTCTCTTTGCCGTCATAGAGAGGGCCGCCATAAACCACGATCGGCTTGGAGCCTGTTTTTTCCGGCGTAATCGGCGCTTCCGGGATAAACGTATTCATTGTATTCCTAATTTATAATAAATCGATAAATATTGACAGAAGCGGTTTTAATAAAAAGAAAATTCTATAAATGGGGGAATGAGTGGCAGTCAGTTTTATCTCGGTAGCTCCTAAAAATTAACCCGATCAATTTCGCGGTTTTCGTCGATGTCCGTATGAATTTTACAATGCTCGGTTGGTTCTGTGCTTTTAATAAAAATTTCTGTTTCAACCGGACAATACTCCGACGGCAGCAATTTGGTTTCTTTGCAGATTTTGACGTCAATGATATTGGCCGGACGATCAAAAGGTTTATTTTTCCAGTTTTTTGCCTTATGGGCATCCCGCATGAAACGGGCCCAGATTGGCAAGGCCGCCTTGGCTCCGGTTTCATTTGAACCGAGAGATACTCCGGGATTATCCACACCAACATAGACCCCAGCGACCATATAAGGTGTATATCCAACAAACCAGGCATCACTGGCGTCGTTGGTGGTACCGGTTTTTCCGCCAGCAGTGTGATTAAAACCATATTTCCAGCTGGCGCTGCCACCAGTCCCGGATTTCATGTTGGTTTCCAGTAAATTGGTGACAAGGTAGGCGACGTCTTCACTAAAAACATATTCCTGCCGTGGCGTATAGCTGGCGATGGTGTTGCCATAGCGATCTTCAATCCGGGTAATCGAATTTGGTTCCACCCAAATTCCGTGATTGGCAAAAATGCTGTAGGCCGATGTGATTTCCTGGGGAATCACATCGGCGGTTCCAAGTGCGATAGCATCAACGGCCGGAATATAGGTTGTCAGGTGCATACGCCGGGCGGTTTCCACAACGGATTTGGGTGAAATAAGCTCCTGGACAATTCGGGCGGCAACAAGGTTTAGGGAACGCCGGATGCCTTCTCTGAATGTCGTCGGACCTCCGGTTGAATAGTCAAAGTTGTGAGGACGCCAGATTTCGCCGCCTTCCAGGTAGACAACGATCGGTTGATTGAGAAGCTGAGTAGTAACTGGAAAACCGTTGTCAATTGCCGTGGCATAGACGATCGGTTTAAAAACCGAGCCGGGTTGCCGTTTGGCCTGGGTTGCCCGGTTGAATTCGGATTCATTATAATTCCGACCACCAACCATGGCCAGAATCCGGCCGGTGGATGGTTCCAGGGCAATTAATGCTCCCTGTACAACAAGCGAGTAACGGAGTGAAGGTTCCATCGGAATTTCACCACGGATCATTGCCTGAACTTGTCCGACAGATAGCGTAGAATCTTTTCCAATTATTGCCTCAATGTATTTTGGATCGGATAGGAGTCGGGTATTGAGAATTTCCTGTTGAACTTTAAGATGTCGCTGAAAGGAAGAGTCGGCGGCAGTTTGTATTTTAGTGTCCAGGGTCGTGTAAATGGAAAGTCCGTCACGATAAATATCGATCCCCAGTTTTTCATCTTCCCGCTGCAACCAGCGCCGGACCTGTTCAACAAAATAAGGAGCAATTGTTGGTGAAGGATCGGGGCGTTGAACCTGGAGGGGAGCGTTCCGGTAAAGGGCGTATTCCTCACGAGTCAGGTAATTTTGCTCCATCATGCGATACAACACCAGGTTACGTCGTTGGAAGGCGCTAACCGGATTGTCGAGCGGGGAATAGCGTCGTGAATTTTGAATGATACCGGCCAATAAAGCGCATTCATAAACAGAAAGTTCTTCGGAAGATTTATCAAAATAACGTTTTGCTGCCGCTTGAATTCCATAAACGCCGTTGCCCATCCAGCTGTGGTTTATATACATTTCAACAATTTCTGTTTTGCTGTACATCTTTTCGATCTGTAAAGCCGTCAGCAATTCTTTGATTTTTCTGGAAATTGTTTTATCAAAACCGATTGTATCGTATAAAATCCGGGCTAATTGCTGGGTGAGGGTGCTTGCGCCCTGTTTTTTACTGAGAGTCAGGATATCCAGCACAATTGCCCGTGAAAAATCCCGCAGACTGAGCCCCCAGTGTTTTTCGAACCGGGAATCCTCAATTGCAATCACCGCATTGACCATTGCCTGAGGGATTTTATCTGAAGTTACATATATTCTACGTTGAGTATATAATTCTTGCAGAACTTCTCCGTCCGAGGAAAAAATACGGGTAATTAATTCCGGGTCAATATTCTGGAGCTGTTCAATGGAGGGCAAATCCTGTGAAAAATAGGCCAAAAGGCTCAGGGCGGCAAAAGAACCAACGACAAAGATGACCAATGTATACAAAATGGCCGCCTTCCAGCTGAGTAGTTTTTTATGTCGATCTGCTCGTCCCATAGTGCTGCGGATATTACGGTTTTTTTAGTTTTTTTACAATGGTCATAATGACTTGAAATCGTACAGTTATTATATGGAAATTTCTGGTTTATGTTTCAGAATTAGCAATCGCAACAATTAAATTTCCCATATATTTGGCGTAGGGTTTTTTAATTTCATCCGCAACTGCCTGAACCTCTTCGTGAGTCAGAGGCGTGGTACTGATTCCGGCGGCCAGATTAGTTACAAGACTGATCCCGAGGATATTCAGGCCAAGATGAGCACCCATGATGAGTTCCGGGACCGTGGACATTCCAACGACATCGGCACCGAGTTCATGAATGATTTTAACTTCGGCATGGGTTTCGTAGCTGGGGCCGGTGGTCCAGCAGTAAGCTCCTTCGTGAAGTTTCAGGTCGGTTTTTCGGGCGGTCTGTTTCGCAATTTTTGATAAACGTTCACTAAAGAATGTTTCAGGCAACTGATCCTTTGGTAAAACATCTATCTGGGTAAAATTAATGAAATCCTTCAGCAGCACCAGGTCACCGGGTTTCAGTGCGGGATTCATACCACCGGCAGCATTTGTCAGAATGAGGTTCTCAATACCAAGCTGTTTTAGCAATTGAACATAAAACGTTATTTCTGCAAAGGATTTTCCCTCGTAAAAATGCGATCGCCCCTGAATAGCCAACAGGGCGGTTGTACCAATGTTACCAAAAATTAATTTTCCTTCGTGACCCACTACAGTTGGTTGGGGAAAATAGGGAATATCCTGGTTATTCAAAATAACGGATGACTTAAAGGTATCGGCAAAATATCCCAGTCCGGAGCCCAGGACAACAGCAATGCCGGGAATGTCTGAAATTTGCGAGCGGATATAGTTTTCAGCTTCGTTTAAGTGAGTTTTTTTGGCAAAGGGATTCATATGTAATATCAAAATAATAAAATTTTCACAACCGGCAAGTTATTCAGAAACAATGTATGAGGCAATAAAGAAATATCTCTTTTCTATATTTGCTGAAGAGTTGTTCTTTTATGGGAAATAACATTTGTTGTATTAATTTATATCGGTTTTTAATCAGCAGGGAGTCACAAATATGAAAAATCGGTTTTTTTTAATTGCCATTGTTTTAATTTCTTTATTTTTCTCAATTGCCTGTGATGGCAGGGTAAAAACTGTCAAACCGGGTATTGACGTACTATTGGATGAACAACCTGGTTTTCTGAAGGGTAAGCGGGTTGGTCTGATCACAAATCCATCGGGTGTCAATTCACAGATGGAGTCTACGGTTGATTTGCTTTATAATCATCCGGACATCAATCTGGTAGCCCTGTTTGGCCCGGAACATGGAGTCCGGGGTGATGTGACAGGTGGTTATAAGGTTGACGATTTTGTTGATCCGAAAACCAATGTGCCGGTGTATAGTTTGTACGGCAAGACCCGCAAGCCAACACCGGAAATGCTGGAAAACGTGGATGTCCTGATTTATGATATTCAGGATATTGGATCACGGGCATATACCTATATTTATACTATGGCGCTCAGTATGAAGGCTGCTGCCGAAAAGGGCAAGGAATTTATCGTTCTGGACCGCCCGAACCCATTGGGTGGAAATCTGGTGGAAGGCCCGGTGCTCGACACCGCTTTCAGTTCGTTTATTGGTCTCTACCCCATTCCGTTTGTCTATGGTTTAACCGTCGGAGAGCTGGCTCAACTATTTAATACCGAATTTGATATCAATG
Source organism: Fidelibacterota bacterium (assembly GCA_016936335.1). Lineage (GTDB taxonomy): Bacteria > Fidelibacterota > UBA2242 > UBA2242 > UBA2242 > B118-G9. The sequence continues at coordinate 916 of JAFGXZ010000023.1, read as the reverse complement.
TTGACCTGACAGTTATTCCATTGAAGAACTGGAATCGCAATATGACTGGTGATGAAACCGGCCTCGAGTGGGTTATCACATCTCCCCACATTCCCCATAGTAAAACGGCACTTTTTTGCGCTGCAACCGGGTGCATTGGTGAGCTGCATACGATTGATGTTGGAATTGGGTATACCCTGCCCTTTGAATTGATTGGTGAGGAATGGATAGATGCGGAGAAATTGAGCGAGGAGTTAAATTCATATCAATTGCCCGGAGTATATTTTCGCCCGATGCACTATAAACCGTACTATTTTACCCGGGAAGAGACCCAGCTTCAGGGTGTTCAGATTCATATCATCGATGTTGCTGAATTTAGACCAATGGTGACCCAGATCAACATTCTCTGTGCTATTCGAAAATTGTACCCGGAACAGCCAATATTTGAGACGAAACGAACAAGTTCCTTTGATAAAGCTATGGGAACAGATAAAATCCGAAAGGAAGTCTGGGATGGAAAATCGCCCGTGGAAATTATTGCTGAATGGCAGGATGATCTTGATGCTTTTATGAAGATCCGGGAAAAATATTTAATCTATTAAAGCCGGCAACTGCCGGAACATTAGCTGGCTCAGGAAAACCCGCTGCTGCCACACCCGGCCGCGCTGCTGAAAGAAGAACTGCCACCGCCAATTGACGGTGCAGACATTCGCCGAATCGAATTGTGTTCACCACATCCGGGACATTCGATATCGGAATCGGGGGTCGAACTGGACATTACCAGCTCTTCGAAAACCTTACCACAATTTTTACATTCGTAATCAAAGACAGGCATCACTCACTCTTTACACATTAGATAACTGAGACATTTGATAAAAAAACCATAATCAAAGTTACAACAAATTTTGTCTTATTTTAAATAATGGTTTTACCTTTT
>JAFGXZ010000220.1 GCA_016936335.1 Fidelibacterota bacterium | reverse complement strand
TAAGGGTTTATGATTCTGATTTTTCAGCATTAGCGCCAGTTTGGCTGCAAAGGTGGTTTTTCCACAGCCTTGCAAACCAGCCAACAAAATTACCGTCGGTGGCATTGACGCAGTCTTGAGGTGGTACTGTTTTGCGCCCAGAAGCCGGGTCAATTCATCGTTGAAAATCTTAACCACCTGCTGGCCGGGGGTCAGGCTTTTTGTAACCGTAACACCAATGGCTTTTTCCTGAATATTGTCGATAAATTCTTTTACAACTTTATAGTTTACATCAGCTTCGAGCAATGAACGCCGCACGCTACGAAGGGTATCACGGATATTGTTTTCCGTAATTTTTCCCTCGCTGCGAAGGGTTTTTACTATTTTTCCTAAACTTTCCTGTAACTGCTCTAGCATTGATGTTTATCCAAATTCAATAAAGCGGGTAAATTTACTTTTCTGCGACTCCTTATGCAAGGTAAATCATGGGTTTAGCAATAGCGTTTCAGGATATAGGAAAATTTCGGATTTATTGGAGGCACCGGAACATTTCCCCGCTGAAAAGATTGAAATTTTACGGTCCTCATTTTTTGTCATATTGCGAATCATAATTTTCAAGGTTATATTTTCCAAACTTATTATGGAAAAATCGAAACTAAAATATTTAAAAACAACTTTCGCTGCATTACTATTATCTTCTGTTCTGTTTGCTTATCAAGCGACTATAATTCAGGAAGAAGAAAATGGTCTGATTCTAAACATCAGTGATTCATCAAAAATCGAATTGCGTAAAGCCGGCACTGATACAAAACCAATGAATTTGATCCACTTAGGGATTGCAGATATTGTTGAAATATCCACATCTCTCTCGGTTCCCTACTGGTCTGTTGCGCTGGCGCTACCGGCTCCTGATAAACCGATAATTCGAATTTCAAATATTCAAACTGAATTAATAGAAATTGATCAACCACTGACCAGGGATGATATTCAAGCAATCAATTCAAAGCCAACATCAGAAGTCGTGGACGTTGGGTATTTTCGTTTCAATCCGGTTGGAGAACTTGTCTTATATCCGATTAAAGCAATCAATTCAAAGCAAATCAGTGTTATTCGTTCTTTGGATGTATCGGTTATGTATTCCGGACAAGCAGAATCACAATCCACAACCGTTTCTCAGAAGAAAATTGAGACGATTGACCGGGCATTTCTTAATAAAAAATACCTTTCTAAGTGGCAAACGGCGCCTCATCGAAGTCTCGCAAAACCACTGAGCTATCCCTCAGGAAAATGGTTTAGAATTACTGTGGCTGATAATGGAATTTATAAAATCAGTCACCAGGAATTGGTCAGCGCTGGCATGGCGAATCAATCTATAGATAATGACCGCATCTTTCTCTATTCAAACGGAACCGGCGGACGTGAAATTGATAATACGCCCGGTATTGACGTTATTGATAACCTGCTTGAAAATTCACGCAGAATCGATGGTGGAGAAGATGGTAAATTCGACAGTGGCAACACGATTGTATTCTACGGTCGGGCTAACAGCGGCGTAGATGTTAATAACAGCGGCGTTCTTAATTTCCATCGTAATGCCTATTCAAATGTCAATTATTACTGGCTGTTAATCGCTGATGCTGCCGGTTCTCCTAAAACCATACAGACCTTATCTGTTTCGTCCGCTGATGCAGACCTTTCCGTATCCAGGTATGAAAAAATTGAACGACATGAACTGGAACTGAGCAATTTTCTGCGTTCCGGAAAAGCCTGGTACGGTGAAAAATTTTCCAGTTCAGGAGCGAACATATCCGTCATATTCCAAATCCCGGAAAAACCTGATGAAGAACGGGATTCATACACCTATCCAACTGAATTATCAATCAAAGCACGGGGTGCAAATAACGAAACGACACATTATTATAAAATGTATCTAAACGGAGCCACTATCCCCTTCGCCACGTGGTCAACCAGCAATTGGTACGTATCATCCAAGCAGTATAATATTTCCATGGAACCAGGCGTACCCAATCTTATCAAAATAAATTATACAGCATCCAACTCATCCGGCCAAGCTCATCTGGATTTTTTACAAATCCGTTATAAAGCCCCACTAAATCCGGCGGGAAATGAATTGGACTTCTGGGGACCGGCCAGTACCGGTATCATTGAATATTATATAAGCAATATCGGCTTCAATACTCCGGAGATTTTCGATATTAGCGACTGGAGTAATGTCGCAATTCTGAATCTCAGTCCACCAACGGCAAACGAATTACGGTTTAAAGTATATAACGACGAAAGCAATCGGTCTCATTATTTATTGACACAGTCAACAGAGTATCTGTCCCCGAACAAAATTTCCCTGATCGAAGATCCTCAATGGAATACATTGCGAAATACCAGTATTTCAGCCCAGTACGTAATCATTACCAATGAAAAATTCAGTGAAGCCGCCCAGGATCTCGCTCAACTCTATACGCATGATGTTAAAAGCGCCGATCGATTGAGTACAATCGTTGTCTTTCAGAGCCAAATATTACGAGAATTCAATGCCGATATCGTTGATCCTCATGCCATTCGTCAATTTCTTACATACGCATTTAATAATTGGGTTGTACCTCCCGAGTATGTTCTCTTGCTGGGCGATGGCACCTTCGATTATCGTCATATTGAATCAGAAACCGGCGATCTGGTCATGAGTTACCAGGTAGAAGAAAGCAGTAGCAGCGGAAATGCCGGGTTTGCCTCCTATGCAACTGATATGCGGTTTACCTATGTCAACGGGAATGATAAAAAAATGGATTTGGCAATCGGTAGAATCAATGCCCGAACTGCATCGGAAGCCCAGGCAGCAGTAGATAAAATCCGATCCTATACACTTGAACCAATTTACGGCGACTGGCGGAGTAAAATTACACTCGTCGCCGATGATCCCGAACGTCCGCAAACACTCGAAAGATACCATATAAGTGACACCGAAGATTATATTGTTAAATACCTGCCGAAAACAATAAATGTTAAAAAAATCTACCTCTTGGAATATCCAGAGATTCAAGATGCCTCAACATATGGAGTTAAAAAACCGGGTGCAACTGTGGATTTGCTCAAACATATTGAGGACGGCACAATGCTTATCAATTATTTTGGACATGGTAGTCCAACCGTATGGGCACAGGAGTATATTCTTGAAATGAACCGGGACCTGAGTCGGATTAATACCGGAATGAAGTTACCTTTCTGGATTGCCGGAACCTGCAGCTGGGGCCAGTTTGATGATATATCCGGAAGCTGCTTTCCGGAAGCCTTGGTGCTTGAACCAAAGGATGGCGGCATTGCAGCCCTGGCAGCCACCCGGGCAACATACGGTACATATAATGCCAGCTTTGTGAACGGATGGATAGTAAATCTGTTTAACAATAAAACAGCGAATCGAATCAGGCTAGGAAAAGTTCTTCAGATTATTTCCTGTACCGGCAGCGGTATAAGTGAAAATAATGAAAAATATATTCTTTTTGGTGACCCGGCGCTGTATCTGGCAGTGCCTTACGAAAAGATAACGTTAAACAGCCTTACATCAGACACATTTAAAACATTATCCAATATTCAATTAAGTGGAAATGTCGATAACAGCAACTTGAGTTTTGAAGGAAGCGGTCTGATCAAATTGTATGATAGTGAACGAATTGTAACCAGATTTTGGACTGATAAAAACAGTAAAGAACAATCGATGTCCTATACCCTGCCAGGTGAAATCATATTTAATGGATTGGTAAATTTTACAGCCGGTAATTTTTCCTCCCGTTTCTTCATTCCAAAAGATTTAAACTACGCTGGCGGTAGTGGAAAAATCACGATCACCGGCTGGAATGACGACAACGATACCGAGGTTGGTGGCTATTATGCTCCGATTTTTTATGCCGGTTCAGAATCAGTCCTGGACACGACCGGACCCGAAATAGAAATCGGTTTTATAAACCTGAGTTTTAAAAACGGTGATGTGGTAAGCCCGGTAAGTGAGTTTGAAATCGCTATCAACGATCCAATCGGAATTAACATCGCCGGCCAAATGGGGCACGATATATCTCTTATTTTTGATAACGATGAAAACCATTCCTATATTGCTACCGAGTATTTCACCTATGATCCGAATAGCGACTCTTCCGGGATCGTGATATTCCCAATGCCCGACCTTACTGTCGGTGAGCACAGTGTTTCGGTAACAGCCTGGGACAATGGCAATAATTCTTCAACAATTACCGGAATTTTCACACTTCTCCCTTCGTCGAATTTTGCATTGGAAAGGGTCGTCAATTTCCCAAATCCTTTTACAAAGACAACGGATATTACTTTCCAGCTAACCCATCCGGCAACAATCAAATGCACAATATATACAGTCCGGGGTTTGAAAATTCGCATTCTTGAATCAGACCAGATATTTTTACCCGGATTCAATTCCCTCTACTGGGATGGAGAGGATGATTTCGGTGAACCAGTTGCCAAGGGTATTTATATTTATAAAATCAAAGCCTGGTCGAATGAAACACAGGAAAAAGATGATTATATTGGAAAAATGGTGAAAGCCGGGTGAATGGTACACTGATAAATTGGAGTAATAAACCGGTTATTCTGGCATCAGCCTCGCCGCGAAGGAAACAGATTTTATCCCTGGCTGGAATCACTTTCGCAGTCCATCCATCCAATTACCATGAACCGGGGAACAAAAATGCAACACCCGAAGAATTGGTCCGGAATCATGCAAAACTCAAAGCCCTGGATGTATCCGGTAATTACCCGGATGCATGGATTATTGGGGCAGATACCATTGTTGTCAAAGACGGAAAAATTCTGGAAAAACCAATTGACAGAAACGATGCAATCAATATGTTGAAAATTCTGAGTAATGCGACTCACCAGGTGTATACCGGCTATTGCATCCTTAACTCCCAAAATGGCAAATTTATTACGGAAGTTGAAATAACCGATGTTACATTTCATGTACTGACTTTAGATATGATAAAGTTGTATGTGGACAAGTATGCACCCTATGACAAAGCAGGATCTTATGGAATCCAGGATTTTAGTGCTGTGTTTGTTAAACGCATTTGCGGATGTTTTTATAACGTTGTTGGATTTCCGATTGCGCACTTCACCCAGACCTGTCTACATCATTTAAAATCATTACAGTAAACTTTATATTGAATTTGATCGCAATATTTATAATATTAAGTTCGTTGTGGGATAAATAAATTCGGGTATTAATTATGTTTTATGAGGAACTGAAAAAACGTCGTGAATCAGCAGGAATTACTCTCGATCAGATTTCCAATAAAATTAAAGTAAACAAAACGATTCTGGAAGCCTTTGAAAAGGGTGACTTTACGAAGCTACCAGAAACTTATGTGCGCCTGTTTTTAAAAGCATATACAAATGAATTAGGAGCCAATCCGGCGAAGATATTGAGTGAGTACGAAGCATTTATTGGTGAAGTACCTGAAAAAAAAGTGCCCGATACACACCCCGAGGAACCTTCTTTTTTATCACTTAAAAACGAACCGGTAGTTCATGAAAATAAAAAGAGAAATGTTGCGGCAATTACTATAGTCCTGGTTATCTTTATTTTTTTAATTTCCGTTCTGAAGCAGGTATTGATGGAAGAGGAAAAAAATAAACCGGCACCAATAAATACAATTATCAAAGAACTACCTGAACCCATTGAAGAGGTTGATACAACCGAAGTTGAGCCAGCGTTGATCGATGAAGAGGAAGTGTTACCAGAACCGGTTCCTGAAATTCTATCACTGGTCATGATAACCAGCGATACCTGTTGGGTGCGTGTAGTGACAGACGAAAACGATACAACAGAAGCCAATTATCTTCCCAACATTCGCAGAGAATGGAAAGCGGAAAAGCTATTTGACGTTCGGGTTGGCAGACCGACAAAAGTTCGATTAACCTTAAACAACAAACCCTTAGGGCCGATCGGAAAAACCGGAATCCCCACCCGCCTTATTATTTCCAAAGACGGCATCATTCGTTCCACATTGCTGCGACGATAATAATTCCAGATTTAATCTCTATATAAGTCAAGTAAATGGAAAAATTTACTTGACAATAAGGGTATTTTGTTCTATAATTGTGGGTAGATGTGGGGAGAAATCCCAAAAATTCCCAAAGTTTTACGGAGATTATGATTACTTCTTTTGCCGGCGAATCAAAAAACTTTCTTGACGAAAAAAGTCGTCTTAGTATCCCGGCAAAGTATCGGCGCTGGGTCAGTGGAGAAGACACGGAATGTACTTTTTTTATTACAAAAGGTTCAGATCCCTGTCTTGTTGCCTATCCTGAACCGGAGTGGGAGATTTTCACGGAAAAACTGCAGCGATTGTCTCAATTCAAGAAAAAAAACCGGTCGTTTATTCGAACCTGGTCACGGAATTCCATCCGCCTGAAGTGTGACAAGCAGGGTCGTGTCCTCCTGCCTCAGGAGCATCTTGATTTTGCCAATATTAAAAAAGAAGTT
>JAFGXZ010000219.1 GCA_016936335.1 Fidelibacterota bacterium | reverse complement strand
GGCAGCGCTGACGGCAGTGACACTGATTGCGGCGTTTCTCGAAACCATTCGGTCAGAGTTGATCAGTATGGGAAATACGACGATTGAAATAGCCGGAAATGTTATGGATTTAGCCTCGGCAGAAGTTACCGATATTCTGGCCTATCTCGGTGGATCGATTATGGATATCCGGTTCATTGTCGGACTGTTCATCGGTGGTGCATTGACAGCGGCATTTTCCAGTAAAACAATTGAGGCGGTTTCTCTGGCGGCCGGTGAAATGATTGACGAGGTTCGCCGGCAGTTTCGAGAAATTCCGGGTATAATGACGGGTAAAACAATTCCGGATTATGGTCAATGTGTAAAAATATCGACTGCGGCGGCTCAGAAAAAAATGCTATCCCCGGCGCTGATTGCAATTTTGTCTCCGATTGTGACCGGGCTAATCCTTGGACCAATCGGAATTGTTGGAATGCTTCTGGGTAATCTGTTGCTTGGCTTCTTTTTTGCGATTTTTATGGCCAATTCCGGTGGTGCCTGGGATAATGCTAAAAAGTATATCGAGCGTTCCAAATCGGAACTGAAATTTCAGATCAGTGCCGGTATAAAGAAAATTTCCAACCGGGGCTTGTGGCCATTTTTTCTGACAAAAGATTACTCCACGTTTCTCTATGAGCTGGTAAACATGAATCCGCTGGCGTTCAGTATCGACGAAAAAGTGTCTGATTACCTTGCGAATATCATAGAGTATATCGAGACGGAGTACATTCAAAGAGGCAAATCATTAAAGATCCCGATCAAACGGTTTGGCGGAAATGAGATTAGCGAATCCGATGATGAAACCCTGAATGCCTATTACCGGAAACTGAATCAGGAAGACCGCCAGGTATTCAAGCTGTACCTGAAACTTGATCCTGAAGAACACCAGGCCCTGATGGATATGAAAGATTTAAAAGAGAAATTTACGGTCGTGATGAACAGTTATTCAGCAGCAGTGACCGGGGATACCGTCGGTGATCCGTTGAAAGATACCACCGGCCCTTCTCTCGATATTGCCATAAAATTATCGACGATGGTCAGTATAATAACCATCGGGCTGGTTATGCGTTTTAATCTGATTGACTGGCTGACAAAATAGCAGAACATCTGTTTACAAAATAAAAGATTCCGGATTTTTCAAAATCAGGGGTCTTTTTCTTATCTGATCGATCGTTATTATTGATGATAATTGAATATGCGCCGGGTGAATTTTAGAAATTAGCTTGGGGTAGCTGTCGTTTCCAATTTCAAATTTTTAACGGATAAGCATCCAACCGTTGATAAAGTCGATGGTCCAGAGACATTGACTGACCACATCCATTCCGACAATGATATTGATAGATTCATTATTTTCCGGTTCCAGTGCCATCAGATCATTGTTCACATCACACGTTATTCCTGAAAATTCGTATGAACCGATTTTCAGAGATTCAATTTCGGCTTTCCGAACTGCGTTTTTTCCGGTGATTGTCCCGGCCAGGTCAGCGCTGATCTGGGTCCGGTCAAGCCGGGTACTAAGTGTTGCAAGGTTTTTAACGCCGTTTATGGTGCAATGGAATTTCAGCAGGCCAGCGTTATCACTATTCCGAAGTGTCAGATTAATTTTCACCAGATTACTGTCTGCCGTCAAATCTTGCAGGGAAACGGCCGGATTTGTGGAAAAAGCGAGTAGCTTATTCTGCATATCAATCGTCAGCTGCCCGTCAATCAGAAAATTCCGGCCGATGATTCCCTTGGCCTTAAATGGAATAGAGCTACGCTTAATCATGGATGCATATAAAATCGGGTAATCCATATTGAGGAAAGAGACATTGTGTAAAAAACCCTCCTCAAACATCATCTCGCTGGTTTCACTGATTTGATTTGACATTCGCTGAGGCTCGAAATTCGCGTCCTTGAATGTGTTTTCCCGGACCAGAAAATCGATGGTGTTTACGTCAATCAACAGGTATTGTATTTCCGTATTTACAGATACTTTTACCTGTGGCCCCGGAGCCGGTCCGCCGAATTTAATTGGGTGCAGATCATGGCTATCGTAACCAAAATCATCGATCCATGTGATTGTAGACAGGTCCGGTAATGCCGGCTCGTTTGTACAGGCGGTAAAGAGGAAGAGGACAAAGATGGTTAATGAAGTGACTATGGTATTTTTCATAATATTCAACCCTGATTAATGTCTCGATATTTTCTCAACAAATATAATTTACAGTTAAAATGTAAATCTCCCACAGTAAATCTTGGCATTTGCATATCCGATTCCCTGCCAGTAAATTTACGTCGGTTGATGATAGTACTACTGCGGGACCGATAATGGATGTTTTTAAAAAATGCTTTGATTTTAAGGATGCTGAAATTGCTCGTCAACAAGGTTATTACCCCTATTTTATTCCCTTTTCCGGCGGTGATGATACCATTATGGCTTACAAAGGGTCCGAAAAAATTATGATTGGGTCTAATAATTACCTGGGCTTGACGCATCATCCAAAAGTTTTAGACGCAGCGCAAAAAGCACTGAAAGAATATGGTACCGGGCGAACGGGGAGTCGTTTTCTCAATGGGACTCTGGATATTCATGAAGAATTTGAACAAGAGTTGGCGGAATTTGTTGGCAAGGATGCCGCGTTAATATTTTCCACTGGATTTATGGTAAATCTTGGTACAATTTCGACCCTGTTAAGCACAAAAGATACGGTTATTATTGATCGCCTGGATCATGCCAGTATTATTGATGGTTGCCGATTGTCCGGGGCGACCATCCGGCGCTATCAGCATAATGATTTGGCAGAGTTGCGTAAAATTCTGGAGAGCCTTCCTGCGGATACCGGCAAACTGCTTGTTGTCGATGGTATCTTTTCCATGGAAGGCGATATAGCGTCCTTACCGGATATTTGTAAAATCGTGCAGGAATTTGACGTCCGCCTGATGGTGGACGATGCTCATTCCATTGGAGTACTGGGGCCAAATGGTAATGGGACCGCTGCTCATTTTGGTGTGACCAATCAGGTTGATCTGATTATGGGGACTTTTTCAAAATCCTTTGGCGCGGTGGGTGGATTTATTGCCGGTAATCCCGAAGTAATTGATTATATAAAACACAAGTGTCGCAGTATGATTTTCACTGCCAGTTTACCACCCAGTGTCGTCGCGTCAACCCGGGCAGCGCTGGATATCATTAAAAGTGAACCGGAACGACGTCAACGGCTCTGGGAAATCGGTGATTACATGCGTGGTGAATACCAAAAAATGGGGTTCAATACCGGTACCAGTGAAACACCGGTCATACCCGTGATAATCGGTGACAATATGAAAACCTTTCTTTTTTGGAAAACCCTTTTCGAAGAGGGTGTTTACACCAACGCGGTCATATATCCGGCCGTACCCGGTGATTCGGCGCGCCTGCGAACCAGCTATATTGCCACACATACACAGGAACAGTTGGATTTTGTCCTTGAGAAATTTTACACGATCGGTAAAAATCTGGAAGTGATTTAAGTATCATTTCCCAATAGAGAACATTGAATAAATCGTTTCCAAAACTCAATTTTCTGATCAGTTCATCGAATGGAATCCTCCTGTTGCTGATCTTTATTGCCGGTTGTGCCGCCCAGGGTCCCCCGGGAGGCGGACCAGTGGATAAAACCGGTCCGGTATTGTTATCGACTTTTCCGGAAAACGGAACAGTCAGGGTTGACCAAAAAACCGGAATTGTACTGAATTTTTCAGAAACTATCGAACCCCGCTCGGCGGAAAATAATCTGGTTATTACTCCCAATCCTGACCGGCCGGCCATTGTTAAGGCGAACCGTAAGCGGGTGAGTATCCACTTTGTGGAACCCCTTCAGGAAAATACAACGTACATCCTTAGTTTTGGCAGAGGAATTCAGGACTATCAGAAAAATTCCTCAGAAACGAACATAACCCTTGCTTTTTCAACCGGTGATTCGCTTGATTCCGGTACAATTACCGGGACTGTTTACGATATTCCGGATAAGCACAAGGCCCAGGTGTGGGCGTATCGTAAAAAAGAGAGTTTTCCCGATTCGATTTTGGGTCAATCACCGGATTATAAGACAGCGGTTGAAAAAGACGGCCGATATCGCCTGATGAACCTGGCTCGTGGTGAATATCGGTTGCTGGCAGTATCAACGGAAGCAGCCAAAATAGCCTATATTGATGAAAATTGTCAGCTGGGAATTCCGACCATTGATCCGGTCGTGGTGAAGCAAAGAAATAAAGTGCAAACAAGGGTCGATTTCAGACTTGGTAAATTTTACCTGAAACCATTTCGCCTGTTGAAAGCTACTATGATTGACGATAAAACCGAACTGCTGTTTTCAAGGCCGCTGGATAAAGAGCAAAACAATCGTGCGGATATTCAAATTGATAATGACGCCCAGGTCCAATCATTTTGGATTGCAGGCCCGAAGTTCGAAACCATTTTACTTAAAGCCCGCGGAATGATAGCGGAGAATAACTATACGGTAACGGTTCAAGATATCGTAGATGATCGGGGGGATGTTCTAAAACAGAATAATACAGCGACGTTTACGTATATCGAAGGAGCAGATACTTTAAAACCTGAAATAACATCAACATCACCTGTAAATGGTGCTAAAAACATTTCCCGAAATACGAAAATCCAACTTGTTTTCAACGAGGCATTGCAAAAGGTGGTAATTGACAGTTCGCTCCGGATTATTAGTAAAGATAGTGTTTTGGTGGATTATTCATCAACCTGGCTTTGGGACAATTCGATCGAACTCTCGCCGAGAACTCAACTGGCATCAGGAATGGAATACCGGCTCATCCTTGATTATTCCGACTGGAGCGATCTGTCCGGCAACCAATTTAAAGACTCCCTGTTTACGTTGTCTTTCTCGACGCTTGACGCCAACAGTTTTGGAAGCATTTCCGGGAAAGTGCTTCCTTCCGACTCCTGTATAAATCGTCTGATGCTATCCTGTATTCCGGAAAAAGGGGGCTCGGCCGCGACCACAATTTCAGTGACCAATACGGTAAAATATACCATTGAATCTCTATTGCCGGGTGTATATCGTTTTGAAATGTGGGAAGATTTAAATGGAAACGGCAAATGGGATCCCGGCAAACTCAAACCCTTTGTTCCGGCTGAACCCTATCGCAGTTTTCCCGATTATATCAATGTCCGGGCGCGCTGGGAAACAGCCGAAGTTGATTGGAAATATTGATATGGAAGTACAGTTCTGGAAAGTTGAAGCAGCCGGTAACGATTTTATTATGATCGACTACCGGACTCCAGTTTTTTCCGAAAAACTTTCGGATATTGCAATCCGTTTGACCAATAGGCGACTCGGGATCGGTGCGGACGGAATGATATTAATTGAAAGCCATCCTGAGGTGGATTTCTTTATGGGCTACTATAATGCCGATGGCAGCGGACCGGTAATGTGCGGAAACGGCAGTCGCGCCGCCCTTTATTTTGTACATGAAAGTGGTATCTGTGGAAAAGAGGATTACCGTTTTATGGCTTCTGACGGTATTCACCGGGGGCGCATCAAGAATGGCAATGTATCCCTGACAATTAATTACCCGGGAGATATTCAGAGTGCCGAGATTGGCGCTGAAACTGTTTACCTGGTGGATACCGGGGTTCCGCATATGGTTCGTTTTTCAGAAAATGTCAGCAACATAGATATTTATGATCAATCGCCGGTATTGCGTAAACAATATAATGCCAATATCAATTATATCGAGAAAATTGGAGAAAGCAATTGGAAAATCCGGACCTATGAACGGGGCGTGGAAGATGAAACCCTTGCTTGTGGGACGGGAGCAACGGCAGCGGCCGTGACAATCAATCGTTTTTCCGGCGATCTGTTTCCGATTACACTTCGAGCCAAGGGCGGTGATTTAAGTATAAACAAGTCAGCGGACACGCTCTGGCTTTCGGGGCCGGTGCGAAAAGTCTATCACGGAACTCTTTCAATTTAATAGAAACGAGGTGAAGATATGTATGCAGTAATTATGGCAGGAGGGGTTGGCAAGCGGTTCTGGCCGCGAAGCCGTAAAGATCGCCCGAAACAGTTTCTTGATATCGTTTCCGATCAGTCCATGCTGCGGTTGACCTATGAACGCATGAAAAAGCTTACCGAAGAAAGAAAAATCTATGTAGTGGCTGGTCAGAATCTGGCCGAAAAGGTTTTTCAAGAACTGCCGGAATTACCGGAACGAAATCTGATTGTAGAACCCAGCGGAAAAAATACGGCACCCTGTATCGGACTTGCCGCGACGACAATTATTCAAAAAGATCCCAATGCCGTCATGGGGGTTTTTCCGGCAGATCACTTGATCGTGGGTACCAAGGCATTTAAAAAAGCAGTTGAAAATGGTGTCCAATTTGCCCGCGATCATGTTGCTTTGATTACTTTTGGAATTACCCCGACCCGGCCGGCAACCGGATACGGATACATACAATACAGTAAAAAAGATGCCGTCTACAAAGATTCTATTTATAAAGTGAAGACCTTTGCAGAAAAACCAAACCAGGCAACGGCTCAGCGTTTTTTGGAAAGCGGTGAGTTTTTATGGAACAGTGGCATGTTCATCTGGAAAGCGGAGAATATTTTAAACGCCCTGAGACTATTTTTACCCGAGACATATGAAAGTTTACAAAATATTGGTCAAGCAATAGACACGTCCCAATATCCGAATATACTGAAAAAGCAGTGGGCAACCATACATGGTAATTCGATTGATTACGGAGTCATGGAAAAGGCGAAAAATGTGTATGTTGTGCAGGGCTCTTTTGACTGGAGCGATGTGGGCAGCTGGGACGCCGTTTATGAGATAAAAAAGAAAGATAAAAATGGCAATGTGATCATTGGCGAAGTTGTTCCGATTGACACGGAGAATTCCTATATCTATTCGCGAAAACACCTTATTTCCACGATTGGGGTGAAAGATTTGATCATTATTCAATCGAAAAACTCCACATTGATTGTAAGTCGTCATGATACCGAACGTGTTAAAGACCTGGTAGATTTCCTGGAACGCAAGAACTTTACGGATCATTTATAGCTCATGCTGGAGAAATATTCGCAAAAAAAACTGATCAGCCTGAAAGTAGAACTGGAAGCGCTTCTGGATAAAATCGGCTATACGGTTGTGTATGGAAAAGGTGATTTTAAAGAGGGGACCTGTCTCATTGAAAGTGAAAGAAAAATCGTTATCAACGATTATACGGGACTGGATATGCAGGTTGATTTTATGGTGGATGTCATCAGTCGTCTGGATTTGTCAAATGTCTTCGTATTGCCAGTTTTACGAGACCTGATTGATGAAAAGACAACTCTATTTGATTAGTAATATTATTCAGGTAATACGGTAATAATCTGACTACCTTCCTGAATCAACGCGCACCGGTTAAATGATTGCATTTGGCTATTATGGTATACGATTGTATGTTCAGAGCCTAAGCGGTGGGTTCGATTTAATCTGACGGAGGATTTATATATCGCAGGAAAAGGAGTTGGTGTCAATAGAAAACTCGTCCGGTCTATTTGATTTTTATCCAGAACATTTTCCGGAGTCCACTGGGAAATGTTCGGTGAATACTGTTTTATTAGAAAATCAATAGTTCTGGTAAACGCGGCTAAAACAATCGCTTTTCGTCTTTCAATAATATCGGTTGTCCGGATATCATCAAACCATGATGATTCACCCTGTTGCATCAGGTATAGAGTATTCAGAAACGATTCGTCGCTGAGCTGTTCGAATTGCAAAAATAACCGTGGGTCAGTCAAGTCCATTTCATCCTTGTAAATCTGTTCACTGAGCATCTTCAAAAATGTATTGAAAATACTCAGAGCCGGACTCAGATCGTATACGTTGCAGTTCCATTGGCTTAGAATATTAAAAGCCTGACGGTGGACTGGATTGCTCAGATCATTAATCGAAAGAATTTCGAAAATAAGCGGCAAAAGTAATTCCGCCTGGCGATCAGTATTATAGACAAGAATATCCCTGAAGGACAGTTGGGAATTGTTCTTTAAAATATCGCTGTACATCAGGGAATCCTGGCTGAAATTTGATAATATACGATGATGCCGAATATATCCTGATTGAGGATTCAGATTACGAAAAAGATGATGGACAGGGATGATATAATTGGGTTCGTAAAGCCGCGACAGGGTCGGCAATCGCAGGGAGTTTTTAGGTATTTCCAGATCCGATACATATTGAGCAGTTCCGATGTTACCATTAATATCCAGATAATCGACTTCCGCAGCCGGGATAATGTGTAAACTGACAGCTTCTTTGAAATTCTCCCAGCTCGTTGCCGAATACAGATGCAAGTAACTTTTCAGGTCGTCGGAAAATTGGAACCCTTTCCAATATACGGAAACAGCGAAGGGCGATTGGGTGTTTTCGGAAAACGGATTTATTACGGGGCCAAAGATTGTTTTCCGGACAGTAATCGTGGTGTCCGGCATATTGCGAACAGCGATATGCTCCTGCTTGATGGCAAAATCTGACCATTGATTGTTGATCCTGTACTGACCGCTATTGTCAGAGACAGGATTCAAAAATAATTCCAGGTTATCGGCCGGGCGAATAGTAAGGTTCCAGGCGATGCAGGAATTATAACCAAACAGCACAAAGGGGATTCCCGGAATTGTAAGCCCACTGATACTCATATCCGGGGCGGCCAATTCAACAATTTCATGATAATCATTTAAAAATCCAGGCAAATCACCCCCCATGGCCGGGACCTTATCAATGATATGGTCCGCCGAAAGAACCCAGCTGTTTTCCAGGTCTTCGGCTGTAATATCCAAAAGATTAAGCAGTCGCATATGACTATCAACCAGGTAATTCAAATCTGAAAAAAATTGTGTGTTGTACACCGGGAAAGTATTCGGGGGTAGATTATTTATTGACGGAAAACCATCCTGAATTTTTTCTAAGTCGTATATTTCAAGAAGCTTATAGAACGTTACTTTTTTAATTAACTGATCGGACAGTGCCCAGGCCAACAGACGTTGAACGGCCAGGCAATCTTCGGGTTTCCAGTGGGATGGTGAGTATCGCCGGATTTTGAATTTTCGGGGCAGTTGAAAAGTGTTTTGGTCGATATATGAATTGATTCCGTTACAATAGTCGTTTAAAATCCGAAAGACACCGGGATCAATCCTTGTAATAAAATCTGAGGCTATATTGGAAAAGCCAATTGTCCGGGAAAGAATATCAATGTCAATATACTCAGCGCCGAATACTTCACTCAGGGTACCATTTGCGGCCCGTAAGAACAGATCCATTTTTGCCAGATGTTCTGTTGCATGCATGTACCCGAGCAGATTGTATAAATCAGTGTTGTTTTGGGCGCTGAGATGCACATTTTTGTCTTTATCAATAAAGATTTCTGCCGGTGCACTGATCCGGAGCCGTATTATAGCGTCACTTTTGGGGAGTGTTGATTCCTGGAAAAAAATCAGCGCTCCACCAATTATGGAAGCAATTAAAAAAAAGATCAATACTATGAAATGTTTTACATTCCGGTTCATTTTTTTATTGAGAGTCAATTAATCTGACAAGATCGATGGTAAAATCGACAGCATGGTCTATTACTTTTTCATTTATATTGTTGATTGTGTCGGTATACCAATGCCAGTTAGGGATGATGCCCTCATCATCAAGGGCGATAAGGGTAGTGCAGGGGTAACCGTGCTGGGTGAAGACCAGAGTATCAAAATAGGCCCTGCGATACTCCAGCGGTTTTATATCGGTATATTTTGTTTTTTTTGTTAATTCATCACAGCAGCGGACAATACTTTCATCAAAATTATAAAATAATAACATTCCTTCGCCTGTGACATAGTGCAGATTGCCAAAACCAATATTATCAAGATTAATGACGGCAGTTTTGTCGGCAGCTAAATCGGGCCAATGCCGGTGATAAAAAGCTTTGGCGCCCTGAATTCCGGCCTCTTCACAAGCTGTAAACACAATCCAAATATTGCTTTTTTG
>JAFGXZ010000218.1 GCA_016936335.1 Fidelibacterota bacterium | reverse complement strand
ACTCAGTGGCAGACAATCCGCCGGATTGTGATTCCTTCTGCACTTCCCGGAATTATGACAGGCGTGATATTGAGCGTGGGCCGTGCCGCCGGTGAGACAGCGCCGATTCTGTTCACCGCAGCGACGTTTTATACCCGTGGTTTTCCCAAATCCATTTTCAGTGAAGTAATGGTCTTGCCATATCACATTTTTGCATTGATGACGGAAGGGACACATCCCGACAAACAGACGATGATCGCCTATGGTTGTGCGTTACTATTGTTGTTTCTGGTATTAACGATATCGGGATTGGCCATTTATTTACGACAAAAGCAGAGGAAATTGGAATATGTCTGATTTAATAGAGCGGATGAAGGCTGAAAATATCGGCTTTTTCTATGGAAATAAACAAACTCTGAAAGATATAACTCTTCCTATCTATCAAAATAAAGTCACGGCAATTATCGGTCCTTCGGGATGTGGCAAGTCAACCTTCATTCGTCTGCTGAACCGGATGAACGAGCTGATTCCCAATACACGTCTTGAAGGGGAAATCCTTTTAGACGGGAAGAACATTTACGATGCAACCATGGATGTGGTCGATATCCGGCGAAAAATCGGAATGGTCTTCCAAAAACCGAATCCCTTTCCTAAAAGCATTTATGAGAACCTTAGTTACGGACTGAAAATCAACGGAATCTCGGATAAGTCATTTATTGAAGAACGGGTCGTCAGGAGTCTCGAAGAGGCAGCGCTCTGGAACGAGGTGAAAGACCGTTTGAATGAAAGTGCTTTGCGATTGTCCGGTGGTCAGCAGCAAAGGCTTTGCATTGCGCGATGTTTATCGGTACAGCCGGAAGTGATATTGTTTGATGAACCCTGCGCCAGCCTTGATCCGATTTCCACAAAACGGATCGAGGAATTGATTGAACAATTGAAAGCCAACTATACCATTATTATTGTAACTCACAATATGCAGCAAGCCGCCCGGGTCTCGGATTATACGGCATTTTTCTATCTCGGCGAGTTGATTGAATTTGATAAAACCGAAAAGATATTTACAGTTCCATCGGATAAGCGTACCGAGGAATATATTACTGGAAAATTTGGTTAAAATAATAAAAGTTAAAGTAGTGATTGCGGAGAAATTATGTTAACGAACAGAATTCAGGAATTAAAAAAAGAGATTATAGAATTTGCCACTCATGTGGAAAATATGATAAATAAAAGCATCAACGGGCTTATCAAACGGGATATTTCACTTCTGAATAAGGTGATTGTCAATGATGAACCGGTAACAAATAAATTTGAACTGAAAATTGATGCACATTGCACCAATGTTATCGCCCAGTATCAACCGACTGCCAGTGATTTACGCACGATCTTGATGATTTTTAAAATTGGCAATGACCTGGAACGACTTGGTGATGAAGCCGTCAATATTTCAAAAAGTGCCTTATTCCTCGTTGAACGGCCGCACATTAAAATCGAAGGAGTGGACATCAGCAGACTGGCAGAAGAAAGCCTGAGTATGCTGAAGGACAGCATTTCGTCCTTTGTAAATAAAAACGTTCAGTTAGCGAATGATGTCTGTTTACGGGACAATATTGTGGACGATTATCGGGATAAAAGTCTGAAAAATCTTATCAACTATATCCGCCAATATCCGTCCTCGGTTGAACAAATTCAGCATGTTATTACTATTTGCCGGAAGTTGGAGCGGGTTGCCGACCTGTCAACCAATATTTGCGAAGATATCATTTTCATGGTCGAGGGCAAAGTTATAAAACACGCTTTCAATCAGTAAGTCAAGTTCGCCTCAATTTTCCCGGCCTATTTATAGATAAATTATCTCACAAAATTTACTGAATGTTTATATGTTCGTAACAGGTTGTTTATATCCAGATGATATATTTGAGGCATGAAAGAAATAATGCTTATGGAGTAATAATGATAAAAGCAGATTTACATGTTCATTCAAAATATTCTGAACATCCGTCAGAATGGTTTTTACAGAGACTTGGTGCTGCAGAATCCTATACAGAACCGGAATATATTTACCAGACAGCCAAGCAGAAAGGGATGGATCTCGTTACGATCACGGATCATAACCGGATCGATGGTGCCCTTTATCTTAAAAATAAATATCCTGATGATGTATTCCTGGGAGTAGAAGCAACCAGCTATTTTCCAGAAGACGGCTGTAAAATCCACTTATTGATTTATGGATTTACGCCGGAACAGTTTGAAAAAATACAGACCTTACGAGTAAATATCTATGATTTACGCGATTTTATCCGGGAGAACCAATTGCCCTATTCGGTTGCTCATGCCACATATTCTGTAAATGGCCGTTTATCCCTGGATCACCTTGAAAAATTGATTCTTCTATTTGATGTTTTTGAAAGTATCAATGGCGGCAGAAACCGGATCAATAACAATGTCTGGACAGAAGTGCTTGGACATTTAACTCCTGTTAAACTGGTACAATTAATGGAAAAGTGGAATATTACACCATTTAGTGATAATCCCTGGATTAAAGGATTTACCGGTGGGAGCGATGATCACGCCGGACTTTTTATCGGTGATACATTTACAATAGTCGATGCCGCTGATATGCCGGAATTTCTCAATAAAATCAGATCCAGAAAAACTGTCGCAGATGGAAGATATAACAACTATCAGTCGATGGCGTTTATTGTCTATAAAATTGCTGCCGAATACATTAAATCGAAAGGACGTGATACCGGCAACTCAGTTTTTACGAAAATAAATGATCTGGTTTTTGAGAACTCAAAGAAAGTCAAAATAAAAGGTAATTTAAAATACAAAGCATACCGCATTTTATCAAAGGACAGTGATAATACTCAATATCTATTAATGGATCTGATTGATGGTTTTAATAAAGCAGGGTCACTGAACATAGAAAAAAAATTTATCCTGTTATATCAGAAAATTTCAAATTTGTCTGACCATCTTTTCATTAAATTTCTTGAATCCATTAAAGATAATTTTAATAAAAGTGATATTTATGGAATATTTCAGAATTTGATGAGTTTTTTACCAAGTATATTTATTTCGCTTCCATTTTTCTCGTCCTTAAAAGTTATGTACGGTACGCGGCATTTAGTGCAGACTTTAAGCAGAGAATATCTTGGAAAAAAAGGTCTTACTCGAAAAAGAATTTTATGGTTCACCGATACAATAAACGATCTAAATGGCGTTTCGGTCATCATCAAGAAAGTCGCATCGGTTGGTCGGAAAAATGGTATGAATATTCATGTGGTGACTTCATTGAAGGAGTCTGAAATAAATGAACATATTCCGCCAAATCTTCTGAATCTGCCATATATTTATAATTTTAATCTGCCTTATTATGAAAGTTATAATTTAAAAATTCCATCAATTTTACAATCATTAGAAATGATTGATCACTACGAACCGGATGAAATCGTAATATCCACGCCGGGACCTATTGGACTTATTGGCCTGCTTGCTTCGCGTTTATGGAATATAAAGTCAATTGGAATATATCATACGGATTTTAGTTATCAGGTGAAGGAAATCATCAATGATGAGTCTATCACGTCGATAATTGACACGGCCGTAAAATGGTTTTATTCAGCCGTTGACGAAGTCCGGGTTCCGACCAACGAATACATCTCAATTCTGACAGAGCGTGGGATTGATCCAAAGAAAATGAGATTGTTCCAGCGGGGAATTGATACCGAATTGTTTGCACCAAATGAATTGTCACGAATTATGATTAGCAGCAGGTATTCTATCAAGGAAGGGGTTAATTTGCTTTATACAGGGCGGATATCAAAGGACAAGAATCTTGATTTTCTGCTGGATGTTTATCGGGATATACTAATAAAACATGATAACACCAATTTAGTAATAGCCGGTGACGGTCCGTATATTCAAACCCTTCGAAATAATACGGCGGATCTTGATCGATGTTATATTTTAGGGCAATTGCCACGTGAAGACCTGGTCGATCTCTATGCCGGCTCAGACTTGTTTATATTCCCGAGTGTGACCGATACTTTTGGTATGGTTGTCCTCGAAGCGCAATCCTGCGGATTGCCGGCTGTCGTCAGTAATGAAGGCGGGCCTAAAGAGATTATTATCGATGGTCAAACGGGTTTTGTCGTGGATGTAAATAATAAAGAAGAATGGACCAAAAAATGTTCGATGCTTATCCATCTATGTCAGTATCAGCGTGAACAATATTTTGATATGTGTGACAAGGCCCGCGAGAACGTTCTGGCATTCTGTAGCTGGAATACTGTACTGAATGATTTATTTGATGAAGAAATGAATATGAACTCCCACACTGAAAGCGTAAATAAATTGGTTTTGGCCTGATCCTCAGTTACCAGAATCAACATAGGAAGTCGTATGACGCTCTGTCATACGACTTCCTTTTTTCTCGATAAAAAAATGTAATCTTAACCTTCAGTTTACACTTTGTTTAAATGCCTTTATTAACATTTGGCAACTTTAGAAGAGTTAATGTTCATTTCCATCAAAAAGTAAAACAGGGAAGAGAGAATGTGTTACAAAATTATGAAACTCATTTTTTATATGATGTCAAGTATTTCAATCATGTATGCCCAGACCGGAGATATCTCAGGCCGGGTTATTGATAATAAGACAGGAGACGCCTTGATGGGTGCCAATGTCATTATAGTAGAGAATTCCCTTGGAGCAGCCACGGATCTTGAAGGTTTCTATTCAATTCGAAATGTTCCGTCCGGCACATATTCGCTGATGGTTAGTTATATTGGTTATCAACAACAACGAATCAGCGATGTAGTTGTGAAAGCGGGCCAGTTGACCCGTATCGATATATCAGCGAAGCCAACGAGCCTTGAAATGGCCAGTGTGATTGTCGAAGTTCGTAGCAATCAGGCCAGTGACAGTTATTTACTGACACAGCAAAAAAATTCTATCAACGCCCAGGACGGAGTTGCCTCTGCCCAGATTAATCGCAGCGGTGACTCGAATGCTGCGGAAGCAGCGAAACGGATCAGTGGTGTGACAATCATGGATGATAAATTCATTTATGTCCGGGGTCTTGGAGACCGTTATACGACTACCGAAATGAACAGTGCTCCAATTCCAAGTCCTGAACCGGAAAAGAAATCGGT
>JAFGXZ010000217.1 GCA_016936335.1 Fidelibacterota bacterium | reverse complement strand
TCAATTTTTCCCGGTATTCAATATACTGATCAATAGAGTTCAGTTCATCCGGTCTATTCCAGCAGTAGTAATGAAACTGATACACCAAATTGTCATCAAACGGCTCTGAAAAAATAGACCAATCGTTTGACCAGTTAATGCCTTCAAGAATTATCATGTGTTTTGCATCGATTTTACGAATTTGTTCAGTCAATTTTTTATAAAGTGGTTCAACCAGATGTCCATATTTTTCAGCAGCACCGGTCCGTTCCGGCAATGGTTCATTTAGCAGATCATAACCGGCAATGATCGGTTCATCTTTATAACGCCGGACTATTTCCAGCCACAGTCTAATCAGCCGTTCCTCAAATTTCTTATCCATAAATAATTCCGGCAAATCATTGGGACTGTCGTCAATATTTTGCCCGGTCTGACCGCCCGGCGCGCCATGCATGTCCAGGATAATATAAATGCCATATCTTTTACACCAGGTCACGAGACTGTCCAGATATTGAAAATTTTCTGTAAGAATTTCGGCAGAGTCATCTTCCGTCATGAAAACCCTGGCGTTTAAGGCCGGGCGAACCGAATTGAAACCCAGTTCCTTGATTTTCCGGATATCGGCCTCTCTGATAAAATCCCGACGGAACCGTTGCCAGAACCAGTCGCTGTATTCTGCGTCAGTCATCTCTAAAATCAATTGTTCAATTTTCCGTGGCCGGTCACCCTTGTTACCGAAATGCCACATGTACCCCTCCGGTAAAAGCCAGTTTCCCAGTCCAACCCCTCTTAGAATAATCTTTTTACCGGCTTCGTTCACAATATCATGCCCGCTCGTCCGTAAAAAAGGTACCGGCTTTTCAGTAATAGTTCTTTCACCACATGACATCAGCAATGTCAGAACTAAACTTATCATGACCGGGTAACACATCCTGATTTGCCTCTGTATTTTAAATTGACTGTACATCCTGCTTCTTTTCCTGATTGTCATTTTTTATTGTAAAATTCTTTCAACACAAACCAGGCCTGTTTTTTATCGCCTTTATCTGTAACCAGTCCTTTCCTGTTCCAGAAATCCTGTATCTGTGGTAAATGCCGGCGTGGCGACTTGAAATCTTTTAGGATCCAGGGACTTATTCCTTTGATAAAATCCACTTTCCGGAACATAGCAATATTTTCCCGGTACAGATTTGCCTGGTACTCTTCCGACCAGCGCGTCAGTTCATCACCGTGTATTCCGTACAGTGCTCCACCGCCGAATTCGCTGATGATCACCGGTTTATCATAAACTGTCTGCCAGGTCATGGTCCGGCATTTTTCTGGCAGACCGTCATACCAGCCGATATAGGCGTTGCATCCAAGCACATCCACAATTTTCCCAAAAGGATCATCAATCATCTGGGTAGTTTTATTGATATAGTGCCGCTCCATGGCTGCCGTGATTAGCCGGGTGTCGTCCAGTTGCCGGGCTTTGGCAGCCAACCGGGATAAAAATGTGAACCGCATATCGGATAGCGGCGTTTCATTGGCCATAGACCATAAAATCACTGAAGCACGGTTTTTATCCCGGGTAATCATTTCCGTCAACTGATTTTCGGCATTCTGATATGTGTTTTCATTATCCCAGGAAATCGTCCAATAGACCGGAATTTCCGCCCAGACAAGTAAACCAATTTCATCTGCCGTTTTCATCATGGCTTCATTGTGTGTATAATGGGCCAACCGCACAAAATTGCAGGACAGATCTTTAGCCCAGCCAAGGAGCACTTTTGCATGGTTTTCAGAAAACGCTCTTCCGCCGTCCTGATAGGCAGCTTCCTCATGAATGGAAATTCCTTTCAGGAAAATCGATTTGCCATTCAGCAGAATCTCATTCTTACTTGTTTCAATGGTTCGAAATCCGATCTTGTCACATATTATCTCATCACCAGTGACGATTTTCACATCATAGAGTTTTGGATTTTCCGGATACCATAAAACCGGCTCTTTTATAATTTCGAATCTCCCGAATCCTGCTTTGTCGGTCATTATCCTTTCTGAAATACCGAGTTCGGTAATGTCAATCTGAATCAGTTGAGCCAAATGGTTACCGTCAATTTTTACCCAGCCGGCAACGATTTTTCTGTCATTTTTTTTCAGCTGAATGAAATAATCCTTCACAAAGGATTCCGGTGTTTCAATCAGCAGCACCTGTCGAGTTATACCACCATAATTGTACCAGTCAGTGTTAACTGTCGGCACAGCATCCTTAAAACGTTTATTATCAGCTTTAACGACGATGAAATTGTCTTTTTTCCAAACCCTGTCAGTAATCTCAAACTGAAAAGGTGTGAAACCTCCTTCATGCCCGCCTAGTAATTCGCCATTGAGCCACACTTTGGCGTCATAATTCACTGCGCCAAAATAGAGAAAGAGCCTGCGTTTTTCCGGCAACTCATAATCGAAAGATTTCTTATACCATATTGTCCCTTCGTAAAATAATAGTTTTTCTTGTTGGGAATTCCAGTCCCCCGGTACAGTGAGCATTTCATCGGTATCGAAACTGTATTCCAGCAAATCCCAGCGGTTCTGTTGTTGGGCATTTTTGAAATAGCCGTTGGTACTTGGTTCATAACGATAGTTATAATAACCGTTTTCATAAGGATCAATGATAATATGCCATTTCCCGTTAAGATTCGTCGTCTTTCGGGCGCTGACATTGATCATCACCGAACCGAAAGTTGTCGTAACCAGTACCAGCCCGATACTTAAAATTCGCATTGTGTTTTTCATCAAAATCGTTTTATTTCTCCACATGTGCTCACACTGACTATCCAATTCATGATTACTGCACACATCATTGAAAATAACAAAAAACAAGCCAATCATGACTATAGAAGACCACGTTCTTTTTCCTTTTTATTTTGATAATGTTTCCCTTATTATATTAATAATAAATATACAGATTCTTGTCATCATTCCTTAAAAAATCCGAAACCGGTGGTAATGGCCTGTTTTTTGACTATTATCCGATATTAAATGCAAAGACCCAAAATGCACACTCACGCTTCCAACCGAATTTTCAAGGAAAAACTTATTACGGTCTTCATTTTTTTGCTCTCCTTGGTTCACATCGCACATGAGCCAATTTTCTCAACCGGCAAGCTTAATTTTACCTTTATCTTTTTAAATGATTAAAAAATTCTTTTTAAAAACAAGCAACAGATTTATCCTACAGACCAGCCTAATGATTGGGTTAATGACTGGGGCAATCAGCTGTGGTAATGATAAACCATCTCCGGTTGACTCTAATGATTTGCCGGAAACAATAGAGAAAAGTCCAAAACGTGGTTTGTCTTATAATATTACCAATGTCGAGGATTTTGAAGCGCTGAAAAAGGGTGTCTCCTGGTGGTATAACTGGTACTATAAAACCGACGCCCCCGATAATTATTATGAAGATTACCAGATGGAGTTTATTCCCATGTTTTGGGGTGGAAATCCAGGTGATGATGATATCGTTTTCGCCAAACTCTTTATTCTGCAACATCCCGAAATCGAATATCTACTCCTAATGAACGAACCAAATCTCACGGACCAGGCCAACCGCACACCACAGCAGGCAGCCGACGATTGGATTATTTATGAACGTATTATCAGTGATTTGGCCAATGAGGGACGCGATATTAAATTAGTCGGACCAGCAATGAATTGGGGAACCATGCCCGGTTATGCCGACCCGATAACCTGGCTGGACGCTTTTTACAGCGCTTACCGCAATAAATATGGCAAAGACCCCCAGATTGATTATCTGGCGTTTCATTGGTACGATTATGGGCTGGAATTGCAGCTGAACCGCCTGCAAAAATATGGCAAATCTATCTGGATTACCGAGATGGCCAACTGGAATGCGCAAATCAATTCCTACTCAAAACAATTAGAGCAGATGCAGCAAATGGTTGCCTTATGTGAAAGCCGGGAAGATGTTTTTCGGTACGCCTGGTTCATCGGAAGAGGTAATTATCCGGATAATAGATTTACCTATTTGTTAGGCCCGGAGCCTGGAGAATTGACGCTGCTTGGGCAGTTCTATCTCAGTTTGCCCTATTAGACAATCTGTAATTATTATGAGATTAATTAACAATTTTTATCAAATTGATAAGCGTTTCCCTGAAAATTATGAGTAATCATATTAATCGACAACTGTTAATCTCCACTACACTCTTCTAAAATGATCCATTTGAAGAATCCGATTTTTTCGATTTTTTTTTATTGGCATATATTATGATATAAATTAAGATTTTGATTTTTATTAAATACTAAAAATACCGGAGAAAAAGTGAAAATAAACCGCACCGCAAAATTACATCAATTCATCGTACTATCTATTTTAGTAACGGTCATTTCTCATTCAAACCGGTTAAATGCTCAAGTCCCGGCATATCTCGACACAAATTTAACGATTGACGCGCGTATTGAAGATCTGATGTCGCGAATGACTTTGGAGGAAAAAATCGGTCAGATGACTCAAGTCGATAATTTAGCTCTTTCAAATCCCGAAAATATAAAAACTTATTTCCTTGGTTCGGTTTTAAGCGGTGGCGGTTCAGACCCGGCCCCTGAAAATACAATTCAGCAATGGACAAATTTGTACGATACATTTCAGGCAAAAGCATTGGAAACCCGATTGGGTATTCCAATTATTTATGGAATCGATGCCGTACATGGTCACAATAATGTCGTGGGCACCACAATCTTTCCACACAATATCGGTCTGGGTGCAACCAGAAATCCTGATCTGGTTGAAGCCGCTGCCCGGATTACGGCTATCGAAATTTCAGCGACCGGGATCGACTGGACATTTGCGCCCTGCGTGGCAGTTCCCCGTGATGAACACTGGGGGCGAACATACGAAGGATTTTCGGAAAATCCGGAACTGGTTGCTCTTTTAGGAGCAGCTGCCGTCAGAGGATTCCAGAGTGATTCTCTGAACACACCAACAAGTATTGTTGCGTGTGCCAAGCATTATGTTGGCGATGGTGGCACAACAGGTGGCAACGACCAGGGCAATACGGAACTAACCGAAGCGGAGTTGAGAGCCATTCATTTGCCCGGATATATTGCCGCAATAGATAGTGATGTTAAGACTATTATGGCCTCTTACAATAGCTGGAATGGTCAAAAATTACATGGTCATTCCTATTTGCTTAACAATGTTTTAAAAGGAGAACTGGGATTTGATGGATTTATTGTATCCGATTGGGCGGCTATTGACCAATTACCAGGTGCTTATTCCAGTGATGTGGAAACATCCATAAACGCTGGTATTGATATGGTCATGGTACCAAATAACTTTGTTGAGTTTTTTACCGCATTGAAATCCCTGGTCAATGACAATAAAGTGGCGATGGCGAGAATTGACGACGCTGTTCGTCGGATACTGCAAGTCAAATTCGAACTTGGATTGTTTGAAAATCCGATGGCTGACCGTTCGCTGTTTCCTTTAATAGGTTCCCCTGAACACCGTGCAGTCGCCCGGCAATGTGTACGTGAATCGCTGGTTTTACTAAGGAAGAATGATAATATTCTGCCGCTTCCAAAAGACAACGTTAAAATCCTCGTTGCTGGTGAACATGCCAATAATCTCGGTTATCAATGTGGCGGATGGACGATTCAATGGCAGGGCGGCAGCGGTAATATCACACAGGGCACAACTATTCTGGAAGGACTCCAAAAAATAGCCCCCGGGGCTGAAATTATCTTTGATGAAGACGGTGATTTTTCCGACGACAACGCCGATTTTGCCATTGTGGTCATTGGTGAAAAACCCTACGCCGAGGGTGGTGGCGACACTGATAATCTGAATGTTGCCCGCTCCCAGGTGCGCCTTGTTCGAAAAATAAAAAAAATGGGTATTCCGGTCATTACGCTATTAATTTCCGGTCGTCCGATGATTGTCAGTCCCATCCTGCACAACTCGGATGCCTTTTTTGCCGCCTGGCTGCCGGGTACCGAGGGCGACGGCATTGCTGAAGTTCTGTTTGGTGATTTTGAACCCTCTGGAAAATCAGCTTATTCCTGGCCAAAATCCAATGATGATATTCCGATAAACTGGGGCGATTCGGACTATAATCCGCTGTTTCCATATGGATTCGGAATTACATCCTTTACAAACTCTCAAACCGGATCCGCACCATTATTACAGTCAGTTTTACTGGCTGAGGATGGTAAGACATTAGAATTGTCATTCAATAAACCCATGAGTTGGTCCGAAAATTCACAGGCGGTCTTCAATATTGAGAAAAATAATTCCGATCAGATGACAGTCGATTCAATTGCCATCAGTGATTTGACAGATAATGTTATTCTTGTGTATCTCGGTGAATGCATTGACCAGAATTCAACTCTGATGATTTCATATATATCGGGAAATCTCACTTCTAAAGATAACGGTGTGTTAAACGTTTTCAATGCTGAAGATGTGATAATTTTATCCGAATATATTTCAGCTCTGTGTACAATTCCCGGCAAAATTGAGGCTGAAGATTTTGCTGATATGGATGGAATCCAGACAGAAAATACAACGGATATCGGTGGTGGTTTAAACGTCGGATGGATCGATGATAATGATTGGCTGGAATATGAATGCAATGTAGAAAGGGATGGAGCCTATTCCGCAGACTTTCGGGTAGCCAGTCAAACAAGCGGAGGAACACTGAAATTTCTGGTCGGTGGTGTTGAGAAATTTACAATAACAATTCCGGTCACAGGTGGCTGGCAAAGTTGGACAACCATTTCCGCATCCCTTGACCTGGAAAGGGGCCTCACTACAATCCGCCTGGTCGCACAAAATGGCGGCTTTAATATAAACTGGCAGGAATTCACCTGGATAGCCTCTGCGGTGACTAATCCAGTTTTAGCACAAAAATTTCAATTGTACCAAAACTATCCGAATCCCTTCAACTCAAAAACCCAGATTGAGTACAATTTATTAAAAAATCTCGACGTGAATCTAAATGTATATGACCTAAAAGGCAACTTCGTTACAAACCTGGCCTCCGGATTTCAGATTGCCGGTACTCATTCTGTTCAATGGAACGCATCAGATGTCGCCGCGGGGATTTATCTGTATCGTATGGAATCCGGTCAATCTCAGCAGGTTAAGCGTATGTTATTTTTAAAATAAGCCAAGGAAATCAATGAATTTAAATATCCACCAAAAAGGAATAACAATATTTATACTGGGAATCATTTTTTCAAACATTAATTTTTCATGTTCGGAACCTGTTGCAAATAATAATAATCAAGATGTCTCCGGTTTTCTGCATGCTGATGGTAAAGTGATCGTAGACGGTAATAGTGATGAAATTATACTCCGTGGAATGGGTTTCGGCGGCTGGATGGTACAAGAACCTTATATGATGCTGGTTAGCGGTAGTGCATCCGCCGGACAACACACGATTTTTGAAGACATTGAAGATCTTATCGGTGCGGAAAATCTCAAGACCTACCAGCAAGCCTGGCTGAAAAATTATTGCACTGAAATCGACATAGCTTACTTGAAACAAATGGGCTTCAATTCTCTCCGTTTAGCCATGCATTACAATCTCTTCACTTTGCCTATCGAAGAGGAACCGGTTTATGGCGAGGACACCTGGCTTAATCAGGGTCTTGCCATGATTGATGAACTTCTCATCTGGTGTGAATTGAATCATATATATCTGATTCTTGATTTACATGCCGCACCAGGCGGACAGGGTTATGACGCTAACATTTCCGATTATAATGCGGCCAGGCCATCATTATGGGAACATCCGCAAAACAGGCGTAAAACCGTGGCTTTATGGACCCGGCTGGCAAAAAGGTATGCTTCTGAGCAGTGGATAGGTGGATACGATTTATTAAATGAGCCCAATTGGTATTTGGGGGAAGGCAATGTTCCATTGAAGGAATTATATAACGAGATTATTGCCGGGATACGAACTGTTGACTCGAACCATCTGATTTTTATTGAAGGCAATTGGTTTGCCAACGATCACAGCGGCATATGGCCTTTCGATGACAATAATGTGGCGCTCAGTTTCCACCGGTACTGGTGTGACAACACTGTTGAAACCATTCTTGGCTATTTACAGATGCGGGACAGCTATAATATTCCGCTCTGGATGGGAGAGTCCGGCGAAAATAATAATCAGTGGTATACCAACGCTGTCCAATTATTGGAAGAATATCAAATTGGCTGGGCCTGGTGGACCTGGAAGAAAATGGAGTCGGGAACCGGAATATACTCGATTAAGTCACCTGAAGGTTATGATATATTGCGTAATTACTGGCAGAACGGCGGTACTAAACCAGATTCAGCGTTTGCTCTTGAGGTCATGATGAATGTCGCGGAAAACGCCTTGCTGAAAAATTGTATATTAAATGGTGAAACCGTCCTGGCTCTGATTAAATAAAAAATCCCTACCTCGGATTATTTCACTTCAGATACACCATTTTTGTCGTCTTGATTATTTTTTTATCAATTATCAGATGACAAAAGTAAATACTGCTCGACATTGAAGGATTAGGCTGAAAATTGACCATGTATTTTCCCGCGCTGTAATTTGCGCTTTCGATCTTTATTGCAAGTTTTCCATTCAGATCAAACACCAGCAGTTCCACAAACCCCGGTTTTGGTAGGGTAAAGGCTATGACTGTAGAACTATTAAAGGGATTAGGATAGTTTGGCATGAGTGTATATTCCAGAGGAATTTGAGGGTCTGAGTCATCAATTCCCGATGGAAAATTTGGCCCGCCCGGATTGCCGTGGTTTTGTGAAAATGTCCAGTTTTCCGGTAAACTGTTATCCAGATCGGGACTCTTCAATATCAGGGTTGCACCGGTTCCATTCGGTTCCGATGGCCAGGGTGTGATGCTGTTAAAATTAACTGAATCTACCAGAGCACCACGGGAATCATACAATCGCACAATTTCCCCATTTTTACCAAGGCCAAAATCAAAATCGCCCAGTACATTACTTATTTCGGGCTGAAAATTATGAAAATCTGCATACACATTGGTCAATACAATGAATGCATGTGGTACCATTTGAAACGCTTCCGGAAATTCGAATACATGATCGTCCTCAGAATCCTTGAATATCCAATGACCCATATTGACTGTAACATTCGAATTGTTAAAAATCTCTACCCAGTCACCGGTATCAAAATCATCGGCAGATTTGTAATTGATTTCATTAATCACAATCGCATCAACCGTAGAACCAGTCATTGAAAAA
Source organism: Fidelibacterota bacterium (assembly GCA_016936335.1). GTDB lineage: Bacteria > Fidelibacterota > UBA2242 > UBA2242 > UBA2242 > B118-G9. Next base: position 6,579 of record JAFGXZ010000217.1, on the reverse strand, counting down.
TTACATTTGATGGTCATGTTTCCATCCAGAATAAAATCTTGCAGCTCAACATCCGGACTTTCAAGGTCTCCGCTCCAGATGTCAAACATATAGCCGGGTTTCGGAATGGCTTCGATTTTAAGAGGAATACCTTCAAAATAATTACCCCGCCAACTGGTGTCCTCAATATCAATGGTGTTCAGCCGGATAATTCCACTGTTTTCCGGGGCAATATTAAGTGTCAGAACTGCCGCACCCTGCAGCGAAAAAGTCGAATAAAGATGTGACATACAATAGATGCTGCGGTATTTCCCGAACAGATGCATTTTGTTGAGGTTGGCATACCAGTTATCCATCGACCCGATGTCCGTCCATTTGGCGATGTGGCCAGGCATTTCATTAAGGATTCTATTTTGGGCTTCATTGAGCTTTTCCTCGACTCTTGTAGCCGTAAACCGGGTGTTCAGCATGTCGCAGAAACAGTTGATGAATTCATTTTTAAAACAGTCATTTTCTAGCAATTTTCTTAAAAAAAGCGTTGACCACGGCGGATTAGGCCATATGGGGCCATCGGGTTCTAAAGCAAAATTCAGAGAATTGAATTTGTAGCGATCATCATTTTCATAAAGGCTAAATCCAAAATCTGTATCGAATAAGATCCAACGCCATTTGCCCGAATTGGATTTTTCGCGCCAATACTTGATATTATTGCCCGGCCAGTCAGTGTTATCAAAATAGATTTCCGAAATAAAATACTGCATAAAATTCAACATATCCATCCGGTCTTTGACATACTCGTAATTTTCTTTCTGACCAAGGTCGTTTTCATTGATAAAATTATATAAATGCCACCATTCATCGGCATCGCCATTGTTTACGACTCCAAAGGATTCCAGCAAATCAATATTATCCGGAGCAACATTATGGTGAGAAGCGATAAAATGCTCGTTCAGTTTTTCGCGGATATTATGGATGCCCCAGTATTCGCCATTGAGATACACTACGGCGGGTCGGTAAGCTTGATCATCAATGGTCGTTCCTTCGATCAAACTCTGCATGAATCCATCCCTGAGCATGGTAAATTCAAAATCATTAGCCGAATTGCGCAAAACAATGTTTTCAAAGGTATAGATATTCCGGTCTGGAAATACCTGGTAATCTATCTGTGAGGCACCGTATTTTTTTCGGGCAAAAATTGTCAGTGATTTTTGGGGGTTTGAGCGGCTCCAGCCACCGAATATTTTCATTCCCGCATCAATCGCAAATCCAAGACTACCGTCAGGTTCATACAATTCAACATGCACAGGCCTTTCCCAATCTTCCCAAAAATTGGCACCAAAATAGGGGATTTCAGGTGAATAGTCGTTTCCAAAAACATAGATACCACTATCCGGGTCCCAGAGATTTGTCGGATTTGTTGCCAGCGCGACTACTGGCAGATCATGGATCTGACCAACAATAAAAGTACAAGTTGAGATTTTACCAGGCAGTGCATTCGGACTAATGGATTTTGCTCGAATTACTGTTGTTTCATTCAGTGAAAGCGGAACAGAATAACGAAAGGAATTTTCCGTTGGTTCCGTACAATCCAAGGTATAATAAACAGGAATATTCCCATCCTCAAGAGATAGGGATACGGTGACAGTTAATGGATAAAAACCACCTGACTGATCGAAAATTACAGTCGGAGAAATATCTGAAAAGCCAGATGTCGAATTTGTCTTCCCGGGAGTCGGCTCAGCAAATAACAGCCAGTCTTCTCCACCATCCGGCTGACGCCCAAAGGAAATATCTGCAGGAATGGCGCCCGTTACCAAATGATCCAGAACAATCCCGTCCCGATGAGTCAATAACAGATCTTCTCCATCGGCACTTATCTTGAAATTGGTATGCAGCGCAGCCTGATTAAATAACAATTCATCAGGAACAAAAAGATCCTCAGACTTTGATGACATTCCCAGTGTTAAGTAGGGAATAAAGGAAAAGTCCGATGAATAGGCGTTGGCGTTATGAATTTCAATTGCCAGTATATTTTCACCGGTCACTAAAAGGGCGGCGATATTCTCAATAGGGAAATTCTCCGGTGGTATACCCCGATAAAGCTTGGCTTCGTGATCGGGATCGGCATTTTGATTATAGGCTGGTGGATTACCCACAAGATTGGCCCGGGCGATTTCCGTTCCGTTGAGATATGCCACAAAACCATCATCGTAGTCCATTGTCAAAATTCCGTTTATAATATCATCGGGGTCGTTAATTTCAAAGGTTTTTCGGGCATATACAGAGACTGTACCGATAGAAATCGGAGTAGCATCATCACCATCTCCATAGCCAATACCGGTCAGGCCGGACAGCCACTGGGAATCATCATAATTGCATGATGTCCATAAGTCTGGAGCTTGGGTTGTCCAGATTTTATATTGCCATGTATCACCGCGGCTAATTACAGTATGCTTGAACTCCTTGCGGTCTTTGCCTGAAGCAAAAATCAGCAGAAAACCATGCGGTTCCAGGCTGATGGAAGGCAGCGTCCATTTCATTGGCTCGTCTGCATCGTCGCTGAGTCCGTAACCGTCGAGACTGATGGCCACTTCGGCAGGATTATATAATTCCAGCCAGTCGGAAAAATCACCGTCCTCGTCCGCAAGAGTGATGCTATTAGATGCCATTATTTCATTAATTATTATAGATTGAGGAAAGACAAAGGTTATTAGAAGTATAATAGCAATAAAAAGTCGTAAACCTGTTTTTTTTACTGTACTTTCCGAAGTGGTTATCTGTATTATCCCTTTAATTCTGTGCACCAAATTCTGCTTTATTTCTCTTGATTATCTCGGATTTGATAAATTTTCCAGATTCTGTGAGTTTGTCATCGGTCCAGCCGCCATTTTCGTCTGCCCCGTCCTCTAAAACAGCATCGCCCTCGTCCTTATCGGCGACTGACCATTTACACCAACTTATCTTATATTGGTCCATAAGGTCAAACCAGGCCCCGCTGGATTGGTAATCAACATTTCCGTCACCGGTATATTCACATACACCGAATTCGCTTACAAAAATTGGATAGCCTCTATTTATAGCAGTAATAGCCTTATCACGCAGTTCCTGCTTGTGCGATGCAGCGTAAAAATGCATTGAATAAACAACATTTTCATCATTAATAGGGTCGGCAGTGGCAACATCCAGATCCTGGGACCAGGTCGGTGATCCCACAATAATAATATTGTCGCTATCAACAGCCCGGATTTCAGCAATTACAGCTTCGGCATAGGGTTTGACATCATATCGCCAGGATATTTTTTCAGGCTCGTTGTAAATTTCATAAATAATATTCGGTTTATCACCATAAAGTGTCGCCATCTGCCGGAAGAAATGTTTCGCTGCATCGGTATGCAGATGGGCATTGTGATCGTGCCAATCAATGATAACATAAATTCCCAGATCAATGCAAGCATCGATGACGGTTCGAATTTTTATCATTTCCGCAGTGGGATTTTCCAGATAACCGTCGGGTTCTATGCCCATAGCTGCCCGGATAACAGTGCAATTCCAATCATCCCGCAACCATTTGATACAGTTTTTATTGTAATATTTCCCTATCCACTGACTCCAGAAAAGAGACATGCCGCGTAATACCACCGAGTCACCATTTTGATCAACAATCATGGTTCCGCTGACCTTCAATTGCCCGTGTAATCCGGCGACTGTACCGGGCATATCTTTATTGTTGTCTGACTCATTTAAACCGGCACAAGCGGTAACGCCAATGATCGAAGAAATAGCAAGAAATATTTTTAAAATTATTTTGCCCGACTCAATCATGGTAACCGTTATTTTATTTAAGGGCGAAACTACCTTTAAGACGAATATCTCGTGAAGATGAACCAACGAGGATTGTGAAATTTCCCGATTCTGCTTTCCATGAATCGATACAGACATCCCAGAATTTCATTGCATCGGGGGGAAGGTTCAGTGTGAGCTCTTTTTCTTCACCGGCTTTAAGAAAAACCTTGATGTGGCTTTTCAGTTCCTTTATCGGCCGGATTACACTGGCCTCGTCATCGCTCAGATAGAGTTGAACCACTTCCGAGCCGTCATATGAACCAGTGTTTTTTACTTTTAATGTAACTTCCACAGCCGCGTTTGGAGCTACGGTTTTGGCCAGTTTCAGATCGCTGTATTGAAAGGTCGTATAACTCAATCCGTGACCAAAGGGAAATAGCGGTGTAATGTTGTGTTTGTCATAATGACGATAGCCAACAAAAATTCCTTCTTCATAATTGAGTTCATCATCTTCGCCGGGATAATTATTGATAGTGGGAAGATCCGTCTCCTGATTAAAAAAGGTAGTTACCAGTTTACCGGATGGGTTGACATTACCCAGGAGAATATCCGCAATAGCATTACCACCTTCTTCGCCCGGATACCAGGCCTGTACAATTGCCGGGGCCTCATCCACCCATTCATTCATCAGGATGCCGGCGCCGCTACTTAAAACCACAGCCAGGTTTTTATTTACAACCTTAATTTTTTTTATCAATGTCACCTGTTCATCTGAAAGGGCATTTGAACTGCGGTCAAAACCTTCGGATTCATCGCGGTCGGTGAAGCCTACGAAAAGCGCGACCGCATCGGCTTCCTGTGCAAGGTTGACCGCCTCGATAAGGGGGGACTTCCCAACTTTTTGCCATTGCAGAATCACGCCGGCATCTCCACCGTGTTCATAAAATTCCAGCATAATATCAACAGGCTTATTTTTTTTCAATTCTACTGTTTGCACTCTGGTACCCATTGCGTGATCGCCCCAATTATCAATGACCATTTTTCCATTGATATAAAGCCTTGTACCATCGTCACTTGTGGTTCCCAGTATGTATTTTCCACTTTCCGGAGCTATAAGTTGACCGGACCAGCGAATGGAAAAATAATCGATTCTAAAATGATCCGGACCTTTGGTACCCCAACTGTAATTCAGATTTTTATCAATTCGTTTTTCTACCGGATTACCACTGAATTCGGCATTGTCAAAATATTCACCCAGCAGACCTGGTTTGCCGCAAGGTGTTTGCAGATATTCTTCCGGAATAGGTTTCAAATCACTGTCCACGATCATTCCCGGTGAATAGGTGATTTCAATGCCATTAGCTTTGGCTTTAAGGGCATCAGCAGGACTGGTGGGAGCAATGGGCTCGACCCGGGAACTTCCGCCGCCACCGGTGCGCAGGATACCGGCATTAGGACCAATAACGGCCAATCGTTTTACTTTTTGCTTTCTGAACGGAAGCAAGTTGTCCTCATTCTTCAGCAACACCATTCCGCCAGCTGCAACGTCATAAGCCACTTTGATATTTTCATCAGAATGCAGCGCTCCGCCGGCCGGTATCTCACTTTCGAATAAACCCATAGCGAACATTGCCCGCAGCATACGGCGAATTTTTTCATCCACTTTTGTGATTTTCATATTGCCATTTTGAATTGCCTGAGTAACATTTTCCACACTCATATAATGTCCTTTGGGCATTTCAATATCCAGACCGGCGTACATAGTGGGAATCACGCTGTGAACTGCCCCCCAATCTGACATGACAAAGCCTTTGAATCCCCAGGTATCCTTCAATAGATTTTGCAGTAACCAGGTATTGGAACTTGCGTACTGTCCATTCAGACGATTATAGGATGACATGATTGCCCAGGTGTGACCTTCCTGAACAGCGGCTTTGAAAGCCGGCAGATATATTTCATGAAGCGTTCTTTCGTCCACGCGGGAGTCCATGCTATTTCTTTCGAATTCCTGATTGTTACAGGCAAAATGTTTGGTGGTGGCGATGACATTTTCACTCTGCAAACCTTTGATAAATGCGACTGCGATACGGGCGGCGAGATAGGGATCTTCTCCATAACTCTCGAAATTTCGGCCGGCCCGGGGATCGCGGTGAATATTTACACAGGGACCGAGTAGTACATTACGTCCCTTGACTTTTGTTTCCCTGCCCAGTGCCTGTCCAAGTTTGTAAATCAACGACGTGTCCCAAGTGGCAGCGATACAGACACCGACTGGAAAAGCCGTGGACTGCCCCCAGCGGACACCATTAGGTCCGTCGGTCATACGTAATACTGGAATACCAAGGCGCGGCAGAGGTTTGCTGTCAAATGAGCTCGTGTCGCCACCCAGCATCGCGGCTTTTTCCTCCAGTGTCATCTGGTTGATGATATCATCTATTTTCTTTTCAATCAATAGATCCGGAGTTGCCGCAGTAAAACTGGATAGAGCCAGCGTGACAAAGAGTATAATGGTAACGGTTTTTAACATGTTCTTTCCTTTGCTGTCATCGTATTTAATATATTCTTTCGCTATTCCTGTTTCTCCGGCGGAACCAGCATATCCTGATGCAGCAATTCATAGTCACCATTATAGGTTTTTATGATAGAATTGCCACCCCGTGTCAGGTTTTTAAAAACTCCTTTATCCACTAGATTCCATATTGGAAATTTCGCTTTACCGTTGACAGTGAATATTCCAAAATAAGATTCGGCGCCCAATTTTCCACCCTTCCAGGGTTCATCAAAGGCTTCAAAGAAAAAACAGGATACATTATTCTC
>JAFGXZ010000022.1 GCA_016936335.1 Fidelibacterota bacterium | reverse complement strand
CTGACCTGTTTTACCAAGGGAAAGTGGATTCGGCAAAAATGGTCTTGACCAGTTATTTTAAAATAGAATCGGCGGAACGTTATTATTTTAATTGGAAGAGATTTGGAGACCGATTTCTGGAATATCAAGCCATTTACCCGGAAGCGAAAAAGGATCATTATAATCTTGCAAAGTATCAGATGAAACACTTCAGAGCAGAAACTCACTGGCAATTGCCTTTTCAGGATTTGACAGGCGAAGATGTGACGGCTTACCAATTGCGGCATCTGGCTCGTCAACAGAAATCCGCCGACATGGCGTTGGTTTATTATTATGAAAATGAAGATGTGCAATATCTGGACTATTTCGTCCGTCAGGTAGCCGATTTAAACAGAGCTTTTGCAGCTGGCGTCTATGACGATGCCGGAAACGGTATCTATGAGTATTTTCGCGCGGGAAAACGCATTCACAATTGGCTGTTTGCTCACCATGCCTATCTGGCCAGTGAAAAATATGATTGGCTGTCACAGTATCTGGTAATAAAAACGTTTTTGCATCATGGAGCGCAGTTGCAGCAACGCATAAAAAGATATTCACCCGGCAACCACCATACCAAAGGGCTGGTCGCGCTGTTTGAAATCGCTGTGCTTTTTCCGGAATTCAGTGGTGCTGAAACATGGCAAAAGCAAGCAATTGATGGACTTATGGAACACATGGATCGTGAAATTAATGACGATGGATTTCAATTTGAGCGCTCGGTCCATTATCATAAAGGTGATATTGAAAATTATTTTCGGGTGTATCAGTTGGCTAAACAAAATAGTATTGAACTGCCGGAAGAATTTTATATTAAATTTCGAAAACTGTTTGAAGCGCTGATTTTACTGGCTCGGCCTGACCGTAAATTGCCGGTACTACAGGATGATACCGATATTCCTTTGGCCGATTATAATGATTTGGATGACGCCATGACCCTTGGGGCAATTGTCTTTCAGGATCCGACCTATAAATATTTTGCAGCGGACAAAGTGTTTTCAGGTGTCTACTGGCTATTCAGGGAAGAGCAATTTGACCAATTGCAGAAAGTCAAGGCGGAAGCCCCAACTTTTAGTTCCATTTCGCTACCAAAGACGGGTTATTATATCATGCGAAATGGCTGGGATTTGAATGACTGCCATATGGTCATTACAGCCGGTTTATCCCGGGAGAAACCCGATCATCAGCATGCTGATATGCTGGGACTTGTGGCCTATGCAAACGGTCATGCAATACTGCCTAATTATCAGGTAAAATACAATTATCCCGATTTCATAGAATTTAAGAACAGCTGGGTGAAAAATGTAGCATTAGCGGATAGTATCCCGCAGGGCATTCAATGGAAACCCAATAGTGGAGGCTCGGGATTCGGGAAATGGCTAAATCTGCCAGAACCTGAAGTTTTGGCCTGGGTTACCGCGGAAGATTTTGATTATTTTGCCGGGAAGCATAACGGTTATATTGATATAGGTGTTGATTATACCCGGGAATTGCTGTTTGTCAAAGAGGGTTACTGGGTTGTAAAAGATAAGTTCAAATCGACGGAAAATCACACCTATCAACAATTGTGGCAGGGTGATTATACGGTCATTGATAATCGGACAGTTCGCGCTGATTATCAGGATGGCAGCGGACTTGTCATTAAACAGCTTTCTGAGGCGATATATAAAGTATTACAGGGCCAAAACCGGGATAAAAAAAATATACTTTTCACTGTTCAAGATCAGCAGAATTTTAGTTTTACGACGATCTTATTTCCTTTTAATTCGGAGGCAAATCAGAACCCAGATCGGATAAGTTTACTATTACCGGAAAACAATGGCAAAATAATCGTTTCAAAGCGCCTTAAGATCATGGCTGAATGGATAATTCGTGATACTTCAGGAAATTATTTCGCATTTGGCCTGAATGAACTATCAAACCGGAAAACCAGGGTAGTTTTTTCACAGCCATCCACTATCGTGATCCGGGATACCAGGAAAGGATTTACATTCACGTATCTTGGAGACGGTAAGAATACTATGTCGGTAACCGGTCAGCTGGTCACGGATAGATCAAATAGACCGGTATCTGGCAAAATTACAAATATTTTAACTGGCAGTATATATTCAATTATAAAATGATAAGAATAATGGATCAGAACCACAATATTTATTGTTATAAATTTAGTAAATCCTTGACAAAACAGATAAAACATGCTAATTTGTCATACATGTTACAAATATATTATCAGATTAACAATTTTTTTGATGCCCTTAATATGGGGCCTGCTAATGGAATCATCTAGGTAAAATATGATGTTGAAAATGGCATTGCCAGCGGATTTATATGACGGTTTCTTAATCTGTCATTCATCATATAAATTAGTATGCGTGGTAATAATCCCTATTTTTGTTGCTCAAAAGTCTTCAACAGTATTTATTATTAAACAAGAATTTCCGAGCTTTTGGGAGGAGCATAGATGAATTATTATTCCGGAAAAACTGGTCTCCTGTTTTTCATAAGTTTGGCCTTTTTACTATGTACTGGATTATTTGCCGGTGAAACCGGAAAAATTGCAGGATTAGTTACCGATGCTGATACTGAAGCCCCCTTAATAGGCGCAAATATCGTAATAACGGCCGTCTGGGTAAACGGAGATGAGCAGACTGTGGAATTTAGTCAGGGTGCCGCATCGGATCTTGACGGCAGATATTTTATCCTCAATATACGACCGGGAACATACTCCCTTAAAGTCAATTTTATGGGGTACGGGACTCAAGTCAGAACCCAGGTTATTGTCTATGTGGATAAAACCACAACTGTGGATTTTGAGTTAAAATGCCAGGCTCTTGAAGGTGAAACAGTAACCGTTATAGCACAAAAACCGAATGCTGTTGAGGTCGATTTAACAGCAACCAAACAGGTCTATCAGGTTTCTGACGTCCAGAGTATTGCCGGGATTGCTGACATTGCGGATATTATTGCTCTACAGGCAGATGTCGTCGATGATCATTTTCGGGGTGGTCGTGAAGGGGAATCGCGCTATCTGCTGGGAGGTGGAAGTATTGTCAATCCGTTAAATAATTCCCGTGCTTTCAAACCAATTGTATCCGGTCTTGAACAGGTTGAAGTTTATACAAGTGGGTTCAGTGCCGAGTATGGTAATGCCCAGTCCGGTATTATTAACATGGTAGCAAAAGAGGGGCGAAATAGATGGGAAAGCCAGTTAGAATTTTCGGCGACTGTGCCATATTATAAAGTCTGGGAAGAGACAATAGATGATGATGGAAATCCGTCATATGCTGGCGGCAGCCCCTATTCTAATAATAGTCTCGATTTTTTTAATATTCTCAATAACAGCGAGGAATGGCTAAAGGATAATCCCGTCTATCCCGGACGTCCGCTTTACGATCCCGGTTATGGCTTTGGGCCGACATATCTACCTCCGCGGATACAGTGGCCGCCGAATCCTTTAACCCATGCTGATTCATTGCAGATTGCCTATCTTGGCAGGGTGCAGTGGTTATCTGCAGT
>JAFGXZ010000216.1 GCA_016936335.1 Fidelibacterota bacterium | reverse complement strand
GATAAATCAATATCTCTTCCTGGAATATATGGTCCACGATCGTTAATTCTCACATTGACCGACTTACCGGTTTTCGGATATGTTACTTTTAATACTGTACCGAAAGGCAACGATTTATGGGCTGCCGTCAGCGCGTTTTTATTAAATATCTCGCCGTTTGCTGCTTTTTTACCATCGAATCCATCATTCAAACCGTAAAAAGAGGCGGTAAATATAGCAGTATGCTGAACACCCTGAATCAGCATAGGCGGCGGTTTTTGATTATCCTGTTTTTGTGATGACGATTTTTGCGTTTCCCGTTTGGAAGGCGGAGAATAATGATATCTGGGTGCCGGAGTACAGGCAACGGTCATAATCACCAGTATGGAAATTAATATTATTTTCATTTTTCGAGACGACCAATCAAATCACTGACCGATGTCAGTTTCTGCTGTTTAAGATATGTATTTAAAAATTCCAAAATTTCATTAACGGCACAAGGATTCATAAAATTAATTGTGCCGAGCTGAACCGCGGAGGCCCCGGCTAACATAAATTCAATAACATCTTCTCCGTTACTGATTCCGCCGATTCCTATTATGGGAATTTTTATAGAGTCACGGACTTTGATCACATTTGCCACGGCGATTGGTTTAATTGCCGGACCGGACAGTCCGCCAATTACCGTGTTTATTTTCGGTTTGCGAGAATAAATATCTATCGCAGCACCGTAAACCGTATTAATCAACGAAACTGCATCCGCGCCATTATCCTGAACAATTTTCGCCATGGCGGCAATATCAGTCACATTGGGTGACAACTTGACAATCAAAAATCGTTTGCTTGTCTTCCGTAAAACTCCGGTCAGGCGATTTAATACTATCGGATCAGTTCCAAACGCAATACCGCCCTCTTTTACATTGGGACATGATACATTGATTTCATACCCGGCAATCCAGTCCTCATTATCCAGTTTACGGATCACAGTGCCATATTCCTCTTCAGTTCGGGCAGCAATATTGACAAAAACTTTGCAGGTCAACGCACTGAGAAATGATTTTTTCTGTTTTAAAAATGCTTCCAATCCAATATTTGCAAGACCAATTGAATTGATCATTCCGGAAGCTGTTTCGACAATGCGTGGTGACGGATTGCCTATGCGTGGTTCCAGACTCAGCGATTTTGTAACAATGCCACCAAACTGGTTTATATCCAAAATCTCTGATAATTCATCACCATACCCAAAGGTTCCTGACGCCGTCAGTATCGGATTCGATAAAACGAGATCTTTTCCCAGGTAAATACTTAAATCACTCATCGAACTCAACATCATTTAAATTAAACACCGGTCCGTCCTTGCAAACCAACGAGTAGTGTTTACCGGTATTATCAGATGAATTTTTAACTATGCATCCCTGGCATAATCCCAAACCACAGGCCATTGTTTTTTCCAGGGATACATAAACAGATATGTTTTCAGTGAAAGATATTAATTTCATTGTTTTTATCATTGGATCCGGACCACATACAAAAACTGTGGCAGGATCATTAATTTTCGAAAGGTACTCAATCAGTCTGTCCGTGATTAGACCTTTACTGCCGATCGAACCATCATCGGTTGAAAGCATTAATCTGGATCTTGGATCACTCAAAAAAGGTAATTGGGATTTCGTGCGGGCACCCAGAAAAAAGACCGGTTTTATTCCATCTTGAAAAAGCTGATCGCGCAGGAACATTAGTGGTGCTGCTCCGACGCCTCCAGCCAGGAGAATCATTTCACTTTTATTTGCGGTACAATTGAAACCGTTGCCTAACGGACCGAGAATTTTTATACTATCGCCTGTATTCCAATGATTCATTACTTTTGTCTGTGGACCAATGATTTTATAAACCAAGTGAATTGAATCATTGTCAACTCCCGCTATGCTGAATGGTCGCGGAAATATTCGAATTGAATCCTGAAAGTAAATATTCACGAATTGACCGGGTAAACACTGATTCGCTATACTGGGGACAGAAATGACGGCCTTGCAGATAGATTCGGCAATTTCACGATTATCAACAACAATTCCGCTGCTCAAACATTTCATTAGTTATTCCTGCCAGCCGGTTCAACAGGCGATATTATGTTCGTAGTATCACTGACTGTATCTTTTTCTGATTCCAATAACCAATCGGCAATGCTTTTCAATTGACCAAGTTCCGTTTGAGCATAGCTCAGCATATCACTCTCAGGATAAGTATTAATAAATTTCTGATACCAGTCGGTGGATTTTTCCAGATCATAATACCGGTTTTGGTATATCCAGGCAATTGATAACATACTTTTCTCAGCATAAAGAGTCGTCGGAAAATTGGTAATTATACGCGAATAAATTGCAATCGATGAATCGGGTTTTACGTCAAAGTATTTTTCTCCTTGGAGAAATGCCTGACGGGCCTGAATATTATCTTCGGGCAATTCGATGTCCCTGTTTTCAATAAACCTGAGATAACGGGATTCCGGAAACTCAATTTTCATCGTATCCAGATAAGTATTTGCCACATCACTCTTCCCGGATTCGGTCAATAAAAAATAAATCGCATAGAGTGCTTTATCCCGAATTGTATTGTAGTACTTCGTTGTATAAATCCGGTTAAAATAATAATACGCGCTATCCACTTTATTAAAGTCGAAGTAGTAAAGTTCACCAATTTCATACATGATCTGATAATAATCGAGAAATACGCTTACCGTATCAGACATCATCATCTTCTCTTCTTCGTATTGCTCGATGGCTTTTTTTAATACCTCCGGCTTTTCATCACCGGAAATATCAATATCGCTTGTATCGATTCTTCCTTCGATCTGATCCACATAGGGTTTGACTTTATTCCAGGAGTCCTGATACTTCGTATTCAGACTGAAAAATCGCTTTATTTCATTGACTTTATTCTGCGCATCCAGCACATATTTGGAATTTTTATCCTCACGTTTTACCATTTCAAAATTTTTCTGGGCTTTTTCAAAATTCCCCAGATAAATCATATTCATCTGGCCCAGTTGGTAATACGCCTCGGCTGAAACCGGTTTACCCTGATATTTTTCTGTGACCTGACTAAAGCGGGATACTGCTGATTCATAATCACCCTCAGCCAGAAAAAGAAGACCCAACTGAAATTCCAGATCGCCCCAAATACTTTCATTTGAAATATCGTTTAATTTGGCATTTATTAAATCCCGTGCTTCCT
>JAFGXZ010000215.1 GCA_016936335.1 Fidelibacterota bacterium | reverse complement strand
TTGTAGGGTTCAACGGCGGCTAATGTGAAGCGCACATCACACTACACCTCGTTAATCCGTTCCTTACCAATGGGATAACTCTGCATCTGTAGTACATCACAGTGCGGAATCCGTTCCCGGATATGATTCATACTGTAATCGTTCCAGCAGGAGAGCGCCATAGAATGTGTAGTGACATGGAGAGAATCGATACTCTTCGCCTGATCATAATAGACTTTCAGCGTTTCTGGAGGAGCGCCATGCGAGTCGTCATAAATATACCAGCCAAATAACGCGGGATGATCTTTAAAAGTATTCATGACATTCAGATGAAAGTCTCTCCATTCGTTGTTCTGAGCACCGTCATAGATCAATTGCATGCCCGCTGCCCTGGCCTGATCAAGGTGTGACAGGATTTTCCAGTCTTCACCGGCAGCACAGGTTTTGATTGTATTGAACCCGTTTTTACTTAACGAATCAACGGTAGCAATTTTTTCACTGAGCGAAGAGGAGGAATAGGAATCGGCGAAAAATCCCATCACAAACCAGGGCTCACCATTGACCAGCAACCGGCCCTGGTCGTTAACGATGCTCTGACCGTGTAGGAGCAGGGGGAAAACAGCAGTTAACAGGAACAGGGTTAGTGAATGGGAAATGTTCTTCATGAAGGTAAATTAAAGATAAATATCAATTTTAACAGTTCATAATATTAGACAAATCTTACCTGAATCAGACATTAAATCGAAATAATTAACCCCGGTTTTCCGGTGCTCATTTTCCAATGACGATTCTGTCAATTAATTGTTATATTTAGTATTGAACATGCAAAAAACATGGAAAAACATCGATAAATTACAGAAGTCATAAAAATTGTACGGTAACCGGATTGAGAGTAAAAAAGGGTATTGCATATAAAATATGAGTAAACAATTGATTGATAGTGACCGACTTTCAAGAATTCATCATATAATCCTTGATATGGATGGCACAATTTATAATGGAAACCAACTGTTTGATTTCACACCGAAGTTTTTCGATACTCTAAAAAGGCTGGATATCCATTACACATACCTGACCAATAATTCTTCCAGAAATGTTGTTCAATACCTTGAAAAATTACATGAAATGGGACTTGAAGGAACAAATGAAGATATCTACACATCCTCTTTGGCAACGATAGAATATCTGATGTCAAATCGGAGTGAAATCCGAAAACTGTATATACTTGGTACCGATGGAATGAAATCTGAGTTCCGTGAATCCGGTTTCCAGGTGATAGGTGAAGAAATTGATGAAGAACCAGACGCCGTGATTGTCGGTTTTGATACATCCTTGACCTTTGACCATTTATGTCGGGCTGCTTATTGGATTAAATTGGGAAAGCCGTTTATTGCGACTCATCCGGATCGTACCTGTCCGACCAATAAGCCAACCCTGCTTGTGGACTGCGGTGCTATCTGTGCTTCACTGGAATCAGCCACCGGCCGGGGACCGGACATAATTTTAGGAAAACCTGATCCGCGGATGATATGGGGCATTCTGAATCGTAATCATTTAGAGAAAAATGAGGTAGCAATGGTCGGTGATCGTCTGTACACAGACATTGAAATGGCTCACCGGGCCGGAGTAATGGGAGTTCTGGTATTATCCGGCGAAAATACTCGGGAGGATGCAAATAACTACACGACCAAACCGGATTTGGTTGTTCAAAATATTGATAAATTTGGAGAATTATTGACAGAGAGTCGAAATCAGTGAAAAATGATCCCGACAGGCCTTTGAAAACAAGAATAATTCAGGAAATATTAGCAAATCAGCAGTTATTTATTTGATACCAACCCATTATTATTGACGACCCTCTTTGTGCTGCTATTGTCAAA
Source organism: Fidelibacterota bacterium (assembly GCA_016936335.1). Taxonomy (GTDB): domain Bacteria; phylum Fidelibacterota; class UBA2242; order UBA2242; family UBA2242; genus B118-G9. The sequence continues at coordinate 2,080 of JAFGXZ010000215.1, read as the reverse complement.
CAAATGAATGTTATCCGGATCGACAAACAGTTCGATAGAACTCTCAGTGTGACTCTGAGGATCATACTGTTTGCTGATGCAGGTCAGGCTTTGGGGACCTTTCGATAGATATAGAATTGTCTCGTTGCCCAATGGTTCGACGAGTTCGATTGTGGCATTGAATTGATAATCTGTTTGAGATTTACTGCTAATTGCCAACGCTTCAGGACGAATACCAACCACAATCTCTTTATCAATTTGACTATTTAGTTGGGACTGATATTTTTCCGGAATTGGAAGTGTAATTTTTGTGGTTTCGGAAAAGAGCATATGATTGTTGGTGACTTTGGTTGTGATAAAATTCATCGCCGGACTACCAATAAAACTGGCGACAAAAAGATCGGCTGGTTCATTGTAGATATTTAATGGCGTATCTAATTGGTGAATGACCCCATCTTTCATGACAGCAATTCGACTGCCCATGGTCATTGCCTCAACCTGATCGTGGGTGACGTAAACCATTGTCGTATTTAATTGTTTGTGAAGTTTTTTTATTTCAGCCCGCATCTGGACCCTTAATTTGGCATCGAGATTGGAAAGAGGTTCGTCAAAGAGAAAAACTTTTGGTTTCCGAACAATTGCACGTCCAAGTGCCACCCGCTGACGCTGACCGCCAGATAGTTGTTTGGGTTTTCGGTTAAGCAAATCGGTGATTTCCAGGATATTGGCGGCTTCATTGACCCGTTCCCGGATTTTATCCTTGGAATATTTTCGTAATTTCAGACCGAAAGCCATATTATCGTACACACTCATATGCGGGTAGAGAGCATAATTCTGGAACACCATGGATATATCCCGGTTTTTTGGGGGAATGTTATTAACCGATTTTCCGGCAATAGAAATATTTCCACTATTGGCAGTTTCCAATCCGGCAATCAGGCGCAGGGTTGTACTTTTCCCGCAACCGGAAGGACCGACTAAAACTAAAAATTCACCGTCATTAACAAAAAGATTGAGGTTTTCTAAAACCGGTTTGTTAGAGTCAAACCCCTTAGTAATATTGGTTAATTCGATGTGTGCCATATCTGTCCTTTTGTATTAAATAAGATTAAAGTGACTTTTCTTAATATGAGTGATTCTGCATAACAGGTCCAATTCACCGGAAGCAATGATAAAATAGTCAGGCATATCTTCAATTCCCGTAGTGAAAACAACGCCGTTTAAATATATCTGTTCCGAATATTTTTGGGTCAAACCATCAGAGGATTCCAATAACGGATTTTGATCGTTTAGGAATAAAATATTCTCCGGATTTTCTTTTTCTGCAATTGCATAATATGTGCGATAGCATCCAATCGGTCCGCATTTATCAACACCATGATATAGAATCAACCAACCTGCATCACATTTAACCGGAGGTGCCCCTGCACCCAGTTTCAAAGAGATAAGTGACTTATTGTGAGCCCGAATATAGGGTTTATCAAACGGTTTCCAATGGAGTAGATCAGGTGATTCAGCGAGATTGATAGATGGACCGGGCAAATTATCCGAATTACCGGGAACGGTAAAGTAAAGTTCTCCCAATGGACGGGTTAACGCATAATATTTACCGTTAATTTTTTCCGGAAACAGAACCATGTCTTTATTTTGATGATCCATAATAATACCGAGGAGTGTATAGTCCAGACCGTTTTCTGAAGAATAAAGTGTCGTTGAATGTCTTTCTGAACTAACGGAACAGCTTGTCATATAATAGGTGTTTTCAATTTTAGTGATGCGGGGATCCTCAACGCCATATTCTTGATAACTTGTCTGAGGTTCGATAATTTTATCATAGTGAATCATCACGATTTCAAGACCATCAGGGCTGAGTTCCACCGGTAAAAGCCATGAAAAAGAGGTCAGTCCGAAGACCTTGATATGATCGTATTCCAAAAACCGGAATTTGCGCGGGTCGGTCGTATCCAGCTGAAAGGTGGGGTGCTCTTCGATGACATAGCCCTGATTTTCTGACCAGCGAATGTAGCGGAATTTACCCTCTCTGATCGGCTCCTTGATCGATTCGGCGACTCTGACCATAAGCAGAAGATTGCAATTTGGC
>JAFGXZ010000021.1 GCA_016936335.1 Fidelibacterota bacterium | reverse complement strand
ACGGTTCGGTTCCCCATAGCGGTTTTGGAATTGGTCTGGAGCGCTTGGTTCAGTGGATGTCCGGGACGAAACAAATTCGTGAAGTGATTCCTTTTGCCCGGACGATTTACCGGTTGAAGCCATGACAGGTTCAAAAAAGATTATCGCGGTTATCGGTGGTCGAAAATGTACTGAAGCCCAGTACCAAATTGCTCGGGATCTTGGACGTCTTATTGCGGAAAACGATGCGATTCTGGTCTGCGGTGGTCGTACGGGAATTATGGAAGCGGTCTGTCGCGGTGCGGCTGAAGCCGGTGGGATCACTGTTGGAATTTTACCGGGCGATGACAAGCTGGATGCCAATGAATGGGTGACAGTTCCCATTGCAACGGGTATTGGTCTAGCCCGGAATGCGGTTATCATTCGCTCAGCTTCGGCGGCAATTGCCATTGGTGGTAGTTATGGAACACTATCGGAAATCGCTTATTGCAAGCAATTCGGAGTTCCGGTATACGGAATTCAATCGTGGGATATTGACGGTTTACCAAGTATCGAAACCCCGGAAGAAGCGCTACGGTTGGCGCTACTGGATTAATATGCAGATCCATGCGGAAATAGTCATCAACGGGATGGTCCAGGGGGTTGGTTTCCGATACTTTACTCAGCGGTTGGCACGTCAATTCAATTTACCCGGATATGTTAAAAATATGCCGAATGGGAATGTGCTTTGTGAAGTGGAGGGAGACGAAGATATTGTACGGGATTTCATTAAAGACCTGAAAATCGGTCCGTCTTTTTCATATGTAAGCGGGGTGGATATTAACACATCCCCCGATTTATTCGGTTACACATCCTTTGAGGTGCGATTTTGAGTAAAATACTGAAAATCGGTATGGCGCAGCTGAATCCGATTATCGGCGATATTGATGGGAATGTTGTTAAAATCATCAATACTATTCGCCGGGCGATTGACGAAAATGTCGAGTTGCTGGTATTTCCGGAAATGACCATAACCGGCTATTTGCCCCAGGATTTATTGTTCAGCAGGCAGTTTGTTGCTGATAATATTAGTGGCTTGAAAAAAATCCTGCAGCATGTTCCTGAAACGATGATTGCTGTTGTCGGTTTTGCCGACCCGGTTGATGGGAAAGTGTACAATGGGGCAGCGTTGATTCAGAATGGATATATTACTGACAAGCGCTATAAAACACTATTGCCGAATTATGATGTATTTGATGAAAAAAGGTATTTTACATCGGCGGAATCCAATTCACCGGTGTCTGCTAAGATTAATGGGAAGACATTTCTGCTGGGTATTGAAATTTGTGAAGACCTCTGGGATGCTAATTCAGAAATAAAAATTACGGAACAATTAGCCGGCCAGGGTGCCAAACTGATTGTGAATCTGTCAGCATCACCTTTTGAATATAATAAACGGGATGTGCGCCGGGAATTGATGTTCAGTAAAGTAGAAAAAATCAAAACACCATTTCTGCTTGTCAATCAAATTGGCGGACAGGATGAGTTTGTTTTTGACGGCAATTCCATGATGCTGGATGCAACGGGCCAGGTGATCGGCTGGGGCGAAGAATTTGTTGAATCATTAACCACCGTCAACATTGATCTGGATTCCGGCACAGGTGTTCCTGTCAATATTCCTGAAATCCGCCGGGAAGAGAGTATTTTCAGCGGATTGGTCATGGGAGTCCGGGATTATTTTCGCAAAACCGGCTGTTCAGAAGCAGTAATGGGACTGAGTGGCGGTATTGATTCGGCACTGGTTACCTGTATTGCTGCCGAAGCATTGGGGCCGGAAAATGTGACCTGCATAGCGATGCCCGGCGCATATACAGCAGCGATGAGTAATGAAGATGCGCAAAAATTAGCCGATAATCTGAATGTAAAATGTTTATCGGTTCCGATAGAAACGGTCGCCAAAGCTTATGAAAAAGAATTATCACAGATTTTTGGTGATTTGCCAACCGACATTACGGAAGAAAACATTCAATCCCGGATTCGCGGAAATATTCTGATGGCTATTGCCAATAAATTTGGGTATTATGTATTGTCGACCGGTAACAAAACAGAGCTGGCATTGGGATATTGTACAATGTACGGAGATATGGCCGGCGCCCTGGCGGTTATTTCAGATTTAAGTAAACATGATGTTTATTCGGTGGCACGATATGTTAATGAAAAGCATGACCGTGAGATAATTCCCGAGCGGATTTTTCAACGTCCGCCCAGCGCCGAATTGAAAGCCAACCAGGTTGATCCCTTCGATTATGAGGTTGTCAGTCCACTTGTTGATGCGATTATCAATGATCAGAAATCCCATGACGAACTTCTCAAGATGGGTTATAAGGAAGAATTGATTGTAGATATCCAGAATAAAATCCGCCGGGCGGAATATAAGCGCCGGCAGGCGGCGCCGGGGCTGAAAGTGACCGGAAAAGCGTTCGGTATCGGGCGTCGTTTTCCAATAATCAACCGCTATAAAAAATGAAAAGACGAATAAAAACATTCATCATCTTCTTAATCCTCTTTATTGGCGTGACTGAAATATTTGCCCAGCGTGAGAGGGTCATCACCGGAGCGATTTGGATTCGGATGAAAACAGACAATAAAATGTACTATGTTACCGGCTTCCTGAATGGACTTGAAAAAGCCGAAAATATTCTTGATATTAATGTCAGAATACAGGAAAAGAATGAATTTGCCTTTACCGAGCCCTTTTACATTCAACGCACACGGGAACGTATAAACGACTATATTCCCAAAGGTGACAATCGAATTAATTTAATCATCGACCTGGTGGATGTTTTTTACAGTGATGCGAATAATCTGAAGATTTCCTTTGAAGCTGCGACACGTATTGTCCTAGCACGAAATGCGGGTGACATTGAAAGAAGTGATATGTGGCTTCAGGAAGCCAGACGAAAAATTGCCAATAAAGGCTACTAAATAGTCAGGTGTTTATGAATGAGCAAACTCCCAGTGAAGGAATTCGTTTTGGAACCCATCTGTATGGTTATATGCTGACGATCGCGATCGCCGGGTTCGGTCTGTTTATGGTTGTTATTGAACCAAATATTCTCCAGCAATTTCGCTTCTGGATTTCATCTGCTACGCTAAATGACCTGATGCTCAGTTGGTTTGCTGTCAGTGTCATTACAGCACTGTATTTGTTTTTTGCCAGTGTTCTGATCAGCCTGTTACGCAAGGGAACGAATATTTCATTCTTTTTCTGGTATTTTAGCATTTTGGTTGCAAGCCTGTTTTTCTCAACCATTTTTTACGACCTGGTTGTGGGTCCGAAAACCACTGTTTTTGTTGCTGGTTTTGCTATTTTAATTGCCTCTAATCTCATTACATTTTTCACCACCGGAGTATTTTTCTACCTTCATTTTAATGACAGACATAATTTTTTACCCTTCGTAATCGGGATTATGGGCATAACCACAGCCTTCACTTGGTTTTACCTGAATTTTATCAGCAAAATATCTGTTCTGTGACGATAGATTCAAGATAAGTAAAATTATCTTAAACTTATGTTACATAGTCTTATAAAACGGTCACCGTTAGTGTTTTTAATTATCTGGTATTTTGCCGGGATAATCGTAAACAGGTTTGTCAATGTTGATGTCAGATGCTGGTTGTTGACCAGTTCAGTGATATTGCTGGTGGGATTTATTGGCAGAAAAACCGATTACTCGATTTTATTTTTTTTAATGTTAATGATCAGTCTGGGCGGATTGAATCATAGTATGAGTATTCGGAAAGAAAATAATCACATTAGCCATTTCCATGATGAAACCGAGAGAAATATCGTTGCGGTGGTTGAATCCTCGGAATCTTATATGGACGGTAGACAGAAAATTATTGTCAGAGACGTGATCCTCAATGAGCCCAATAAAATCTATTTAAAAGGTAAAGCACTGATCAGAATTAAAAATGGTTCTTGTCGCTATTTTTACGGGGACACGCTGGTTTTCAATGCGGTCTTCCGTGAACCTTCTGCCCGACGAAATCCCGGAGAATTTGATTATCGCAGTTATCTGGCAAATCATCATATCTTTGTATTGGTTTATCTGGAAGAAAAACAGATTCAGCGAATTGAACCGCGAAGTTCACTATCGTTGCGTCGTTTTGCGAACCAGATTAAATATGGGATTCAGGATTTGATCAACCGCTCCATGAAAGGGGAATCCGCGGCGATTCTTCAGGCGCTTTTAATTGGTGTCCGGGGAGAAATCAGCGACGAAACAGAGCAGGCATTTATAGATTCCGGGGCGATCCATGTTTTGGCAGTATCCGGTCTGCATGTTGGCTATGTAACGCTGGCATTCTGGGTGATTACCGGTTTTTTACGACTGCCGTTGAAGCCCAGGGTAGTTGTTACGATTTTTGTACTGGTGTTGTATGTTATGGTCGTGGATATAAAACCTTCGGTGATGCGGGCGGTGATTATGGCATCGATGGTGCTTGTTTCCAAAGGCTGGGAAAAACAGGTCAATGTTTATAATTCTTTAGCGGCTGCAGCACTGATTCAGACTTTGATTGACCCGATGCAATTGTTCGACATGGGTTTTCAATTGTCCTTTACGGCCGTCTTTTCGATTGTCTACATCTATCAGCGAATCGAATCCCTGCTTCCTGAAAATATTAAGCCATCGGAATTGCACAACAATGTGTTTAGATATGTATTTCAGATGTTCCTGGTATCTTTGGCGGCGTTAATCGGGACCGTGCCAATTACCATTTTTTACTTTAACCGGATTCCAATTATTTCGATATTGTCGAACCTTGTTATTATTCCACTGATTGGTGTCATTGGGGCGTTGGGATTTGCACAAGTGATTTTAGGATCTATCTGCAACTGGTTCAATATTGCATATGCTGAGATTGAAACAGTTCTCTTAACAATTCTTCAAAAAATTGTCACTCTATTTTCGGGTATTCCGGGTGCGTACATTCCGATCGCACAAATTTCGGTGGGAATACTGATTCTACTGTATATCTTTATTTTTTTGTTACTCAATGCGGATAAAAGGAAAATCAGAAAAGGATTGATTTTCGGGCTATTGATAGCCGGAAATATTGTTTTGTGGAAGACTATATTTGAAAAGCCACAATTGACAATCACATTCCTGGATGTCGGCCAAGGAGATGCAGCGCTGATACAATTGCCGGACAAGCGGACGATTCTGGTTGATACCGGCGACCGGACATTCCGCCGGGATTATGGTGAACTGGTTGTAGCGCCCTATTTAGAACGGGAAGGAATCAGAGAAATTGACCTGTTGATTCTGACTCATCCCCACAGCGATCACATTGGCGGGGCACCGACGATCATTCGACGCTTTCCGGTCGATCAGATTTGGGAGAGTGATATTGTGGCAGAGTCGGGAATTTATCGGGAAATTCACGCACTGGCGGATTCACTGGATATTCCGGTACTGACACCCAATTCCGGTGATATGGTGATTATTTCTGATAATTTGAAATTATATTTTCTGCATCCATCGGAACGCTTTCTGGAAAAGCATCAACAGAATTACAATGACGGCTCGTTAGTCTTTAAACTGGTTTTTGGAGAAATCAGTATTCTATTTACCGGTGATGCCGAAGAAGAATCTGAAAATTATCTCTGTTTTTGGGATGATTTCCTGAAATCGACCATCATTAAAGTACCACATCACGGCAGTAGTACATCATCAATAGCGCCGTATGTAAAACTTGTCAACCCGGAATATACTATTGTCTCAGTGGGACTGAACAACAAATTTAAGCATCCTGCCAAATCCACACTGCAACGATACCGGGATCTTGGGTCGACGATTTATAGAACTGATATCGAACATGCTGTTCAATTTAAGTCCAATGGAAAAATTGTAAAAGTCATCGATTGGGAATAAGTTATAAACCGATTTTTAATGTCAAACAAGAATGTAATTGGTTGCTTTTTTGGGCAGGCAGATTAAAAAAAATAGATGATTGGAGTATGTCATGAACCGAATTTCTATTTCCCCAAAAGAATTGCTGGTCAGGCCACATCATTTGTGGTATCATCGGAGTTTATTGTTGACCAGTGGTGATTTTAACAAAAAGGATTTCAACTGTATGACAGTGGGCTGGGGCAGTTTCGGAACAATGTGGTCGATGCCGTTTGTGCAGGTTGTTGTCCGACCGACACGATTCACTCATCAGTTTATGGAAAAGTATCCTGAATTTACAGTTTGTGCTTTTGGCAAAGAGTTTCAAAAGGATCTGAGTCTGCTGGGTTCAATATCCGGCCGGGACGGGAATAAACTGGCCGATACATCACTAACGCCGATAAAATCATCGATTATAGCAGCGCCGGGATATGCGGAGGCCGAGTTGATTATTGAATGCCGGAAAATTTTCAGTAGTACGTTTAAACCCGATGAATTTATTGATCCGTCGATTGAAGAAAAATATCCCCAAAAGGATTATCATACTGTCTATTATGGCAGAATCCAGGCGATTTTTGGAATTGAAAAATACCAGGGGACGATAAACTAAATATAATAGATGGAGTTTTTTCGGAGCATAAAAATTAAATTACTCCCGGGTAATTTGAATTGTTAGGAGAGACTGAATGAAAATTCACGAATATCAGGCAAAAGATATATTAAATGTATTCAATGTGAATGTTCCCCGCGGGATTCCGGCGTTTTCCCAAGATGAGGCCATGAATGCAGCAAATTTGATGGGATATCCCTGTGTCATCAAAGCCCAGATTCACGCAGGTGGCCGCGGAAAAGGCGGCGGGGTCAAAGTGGCTCAGTCCGCTACCGATGCAAAACTCATCATCGATAAAATCTTCGGTCAGCCGTTGATCACAAAACAGACTGGTCCAAAAGGCAAAATCGTTAATCGGCTATTGGTTGAAGAAGCTGTAGATATTGACCGGGAATTGTACGTAGGCATTGTCGTCGATAGAAAAACCGCTTGCCCGGTGATGATGGTATCAACAGAAGGCGGCATGGAGATCGAAGAGGTGGCTGAACATACTCCTGATAAAATTTTCAAGGAATACGCTTTGCCCGGATTTGGATTGCAGGCATACCAGTACAATCGATTGGTGACGGCACTCAGACTCAAGGGAGTACTGGCGAAAAAAGGAAATTTATTT
>JAFGXZ010000214.1 GCA_016936335.1 Fidelibacterota bacterium | reverse complement strand
CATTTAGCTTACCGGACCGTGAAATCGCCCAATTTAGAAATCAGACTATTGGATTTGTTTTCCAATTTCACCACCTGCTTCCGGAGTTTACAGCCCTGGAAAATGTCATGATTCCATCAATTATTTACCATTATAATCCAGATTCCGCAAAGGAAAATGCCAAAGAGATGCTGGACCAGGTCGGTCTGGGACATCGTATGTATCATCGCCCCTCTGCCCTCTCCGGCGGTGAGCGCCAACGGGTAGCGGTTGCACGGGCGTTGATTAATAAACCTCTGGTTGTTCTGGCTGATGAACCTTCCGGCAACCTGGACTCTCATAACAGCGATTTATTAATTGAACTGATACTTAAACTGAATGAACAGGATCGTCGGACGTTTATCATTGCAACCCATAATTCTTCGATTGCATCTAAGTCGCATAGGGTCTTAGTTCTGGATAGTGATGGAGCTCATTTTCAAAAAAAGATTAATTGACTTGGTTCGTTCCAGGTTTTATATTGTAAAAGATAAGCAAAAGAACAATGAAAGAACAATTTTCAAAACTAATTCAACAAACAATTAAAGAAGCCCGGAATCAGGCGGCCCGACTGGGTCATAATCATGTGGATTCCGAACACCTTCTGTTGGCAATTCTTAATCGGACAGACAGCCGTTTAACGGACATTCTTACAAATTTTGAGATTGATGTCGATGAGCTGATAAAAAATATTGAAGACGCCGTTCCCGGTGGTGATGAGATCATTCAACTGGGGCGCTTGCCATTAACAAAACGGGCTGAACAAATATTACGAAACACATTTCACGAAGCCCAGCATATGGGGGCTGGTGAAGTTGATGAAATTCATATTTTTCTCGCTATTTTAAAACAGCAGGACGGAATTGCATATAAAGTATTGAACGCTTTCGGCATTGAATATCATAGTTTTAAAAATGATATCGATGAACCCGATTTTAACGAACATATGCAGCAGAATTTATCAAAAAAGGCCAAAATCAGCAAAACGCCGGCATTGGATCATTTCTCCCGAGATATCACTGAGAAAGCAAGAAACAATCAACTCGATCCGGTAATCGGCCGCGAAAATGAAATTGAGCGGGTTGCTCAGATTTTATCCCGTCGCAAGAAAAATAATCCGGTACTGATTGGGGAACCGGGTGTTGGAAAAACGGCAATTGCTGAAGGTTTAGCCATTCGAATTATTGAGAAAAAAGTTCCTCGATTACTTTATAACAAGCGAATCATTGATCTTGACCTGGCCGCCATCGTCGCCGGAACAAAATACCGAGGACAATTCGAAGAGCGCATGAAAACCATCATGCAGGAGCTGGAACAGGCCGATGATATTATCCTTTTTATTGATGAACTCCATACAATTGTCGGAGCCGGTGGTGCATCCGGATCGTTGGATGCATCAAATATGTTCAAACCGGCATTGGCACGGGGCGACCTTCAATGTATTGGCGCGACCACGTTAGATGAATACCGTAAAGTCATTGAGAAAGATGGAGCACTGGAACGCCGCTTTCAAAAAATAATTGTCAATCCACCCATGAAGGATGAAACGCTTGCAATCTTGAAAGGTCTTCAGGAACGCTATGAGGATCACCACCGGGTCAAGTACACCACCCAATCCCTGATCGCCGCCGTGGAACTTAGTGATCGCTATATCACCGATAAATTTCTACCTGATAAAGCCATTGATGTCGTTGATGAAGCCGGCTCAAGAGTACACCTGCGCAACATCAACATTCCCAAACCCATTGTCGATCTTGAAGAAAAAGCCGAGCTGATCAAACTTCGTAAAGAAAGTGCTGTTCGGGAACAGATTTTCGAAAAAGCTGCCGAATTGCGCGACAAAGAACGTAAAATCCGTCAGAAAATCAAAGTCGCTTATGAAAAATGGGAAAATAAAACCGCTAACGAAGTCATTCCGGTAACCGAAAACGATATTGCCGATGTAGTAGCGATGATGACCGGTATTCCTGTAAATCAGGTCGCCGAATCAGAAAATAAAAAATTGCTGAATATGGAAACCGAATTAAAAAAACATATTATCGGTCAGGATGAGGTAATCCGCCTTATCTCCAGCGCTATCCGCCGGTCAAGAGCCGGCATGAAAGACCCCAAGCGACCGATTGGCAGTTTCTTATTCTTAGGTCCTACTGGTGTCGGGAAAACCGAAATGGCTAAAGTGATTGCCCAATTTCTTTTTGAAGGCAAAAACGCCCTTATTAAAATCGATATGTCCGAATATATGGAAAAATTTGCTGTATCCCGCTTAATTGGTGCACCTCCAGGCTACATTGGGTACGAGGAAGGCGGTGAGTTGACAGAGCGGGTTCGCCAGCACCCCTATTCAGTTGTTCTATTTGATGAAATCGAAAAAGCACACTCTGATGTTTTTAACATCCTGCTGCAAATATTTGATGATGGCGTATTAACTGACAGTCTCGGACGGAAAATTAATTTCAAGAACACAATCATCATCATGACATCCAATGTTGGGAGTCGCAATATTCAACATAATGCTTTCGGATTTTCCAAAGATGCCGAAAAAAGTGATTATAAGGTCATGAAGAAAAAAATGATTGAAGAAGCCCGAAAACTCTTCAATCCAGAATTCATGAACAGAATTGACGATCCAGTCGTCTTTCATTCGCTGACCAAAGAAAATATTTTAGACATTATCGGTCTACTACTCAAAGAGGTCCAACAAAATCTGTCAAATACCAAAACGGGGTTACGGATTAGTCGAGGCGTCAAAGAATTTCTCCTCGAGAAAGGATTCAAACCGGAATACGGTGCACGTCCCTTACGCCGTTCAATTCAAACACTTATCGAAGATCCAATTGCTGAAAAATTATTGGATGGTACACTATCAAAAGGAAAAGTAATTACCATTCGGGTTCGGAAAAATCAGTTGAATTTCTCTCATCCCCAAACCCAAAAGAACAAGCAATCTGTTGAATTGAACAGCTAATTATCAGATTCCGACATTTTTTCCGATTTATTTTATTCAACTTTTGATTTCCAATAACAATCGGTCGTTCTGTCCTAGTGAATACTTGGCATAAGATTTGTCACTTGTTTGATGTCTTTGAAATTTATAATAATAATTGAACTGTGATAAACGATTTAAAGGAGATAAAAAATGGGAAAAATTATCGGTATTGATTTGGGTACAACCAACTCTTGTGTAGCCGTTATGGATGCCGGAAAACCCCGTGTTCTTGAAAATTCTGAGGGGCGATCCGTCACTCCATCAGTAGTGGTTTTTAAAAAGGATGGCGAACGGGTTGTCGGCGATACCGCAAAACGTCAGATCGTTACTAATCATGACCGTTCGGTTTACTCCATCAAACGCTTCATGGGAAGAATGTTTAAAGAAGTCGGTAACGAAATCAAAGAGGTGCCTTTTAAAGTAATTGAAGGCCCCAATGGTGATGTTCGGGTGCGGATTGCCGATCGCGATTATTCGCCTCCGGAAATCGGTGCAATGGTACT
>JAFGXZ010000213.1 GCA_016936335.1 Fidelibacterota bacterium | reverse complement strand
GCAAGTGTAAATTATCATGTGACTTACAGTGATATGGCCGCTTCGAAAAATTTTGGCCGCTATCCGGAAACCGGTGAACTGACAATTACAGTAACTGACAGTGCAATGATTGATAATTTTGAAACCGATATCAATCGCTGGATTAATGATGATGACGTCTGGTCTTATATTGCCGATTCACTAATGGTATATGATGGCCTGGGTGGCCTTGTGACCGGCAATGGAGATGAGTATCCACAGAATCGTAATACCAGTGTTGAACTCCACTATCCAATTGATCTTTCAAGCCGATCGGCAGCGTGGCTTTCATATTTTGCTACACTGAAGTTTCAGTCCAGCAGTGATAGCGCTTTTTTTGAAGTCAAAGAAGGCGACGGCGAATGGAAAACGCTGGTCACTATGGCTGCCAGATCGAAGAGTTGGGCACGTTATGATATTAATTTGACTCAATACTGTGGCCCGGAGCACGAACCACTTTATATTCGTTTCCGGTTTTTAACCGATGCAAACCCGGGAAGTTTGAATCGTTGGGGACTGATTGTAGATGATGTTTATATCATTGCCGACCGGGATTTTCTCGCTGTTGACGATGCATTAGCTGTGCCGGATAAATTTAAATTGTTATCCGCATACCCGAATCCTTTTAATGCAATAGTCAATATCCCCTATTCAATACCAAAAACCGGTGAGGTTTCTGTTTGCATTTATGATATTCTGGGACGGGAAGTGTTTCGGAAAAACACAGCGCATTCAGTACCGGGTTATTATAGCCTGACCTGGAATGGAAAATCCAATACAGGACTCGTGATGACATCGGGTATATACTTCATTAATGTACAATATGAAAATAAATCTGAAACCAGTAAAATCATGTTTCTGAAATAGGCCTTATTTACTCAAAAATAATTAGACTCCCTCTTTGCTTCGTGAAGAGGGAGTTTTTATTGAACAATTTTGGATTTCAGATAGTATATACAGGGTAAGTTATTATTATGAAACCGGCGATTCGGTTTGGCTTTTTGGTAAAATACATTTAAAATTACTCAATGTTTATATCTGGAAAAGGATTCGTTTCAAATGCTTAAAAAACTTGGCCTGTATATTTTTCTGAATGTAATATCCATTGTTACGCTTGCAGAAAGTATTGAACTATTGTCAATTAATAAAAACACGGCATTATTGCGAACCGGTTCGGTTTATCATCGGCTATCGGTTCAACAGAGCGACAGTGATACCGTGGTGGTTGATACATTGTTTTACTTTCAGCCACCCTCAAGTAATGCAGATTATAGTGATTATTTGGGAAATTACCAGGGAGCCGGCGATACCTGTATCAACTGGTTTACGCTATTAGCACCGGGAAAGATAACAAAATTAATGATGCAGAACAGCTCAACAGGTTATGCTAATTGGCTTTTATGGGCGCCGGCTATAGAAAACGATAATTATTTATTTCCCGGTGAACCAGGCTCAACCCAGTTAATCCCTTCAACCGCCAAGCCTCATTATTGTCCAAAACTTAACATGTCGCAACAATTGATGGACAGCTTACTATGGAATACCTATGATCTGACGTTGGCAAATGGGGTATCGCCAATTGTCCTGAGCGCGATGCAGTTGGACTTTTGGGTCGGTTACCGGCTGGACGCCAGCGGTGATCCAAAGATCTGGCAGGATGGTTCTTATCACTATTCCTGGACAGATGGCAGCTGCCGTAGTTTTACCACTTTGCACTCCGAGAGCGTCGGGAAATGGTACCGCAATATTCAGCCGGGAACAGATAACTGGGTGGCTCATATGATGCAGGTGGAGGTTGTTTATGAAACAATTCCGCCGATTATTTCGGATTTACCGGACTTGTGTGATACTTTCTCGGAAAGCCGGACTATCTGGACGGAAGTTGTAGAACTTGAAGGGGATCCTTTTGATGTATTTTTAACGATGAATATTGGTGTTGACGGCGTCCCGGATACTTTGACAATGGACTATGATAGTGATAATTTTTTCTGGGCTGATATCTATTACAACCCGGGTGATACGCTGTATTATTATGTCTGGGCGCAGGACTCAACCGGAATGATTCAAAGTTCAAACCGGAAATCCTTTGTTTGTGTTCTTCCACCCCAGGAAACAAATATCCTGTTTATTGATAACTCGACATTAAAGACCGGGAACAAATATCTTGAAGCACTGAACCGCCGCGGTTTTGACTATTTTTACTGGAATATATCCGATCACAATGGGATCGATACTACGGTCATTTACTACCCGGATTTTCTGACATTGATTGTACTTGATGGGGATGAGATGATCCTACCGGTTACCAGTGTTGATGAACAGGATATTTATAGGATTGCAGGATTTCTGAACAGTGGCGGTAACTTGCTGCTTGTGGATATGGATTACCTGTATCGCTGGGAATATTTAGGGAGTGGGCGCTTTGAATTGGGTGAATTTGCCTACGATTACCTGGGCATTGAAGATTATATCGCCGATCCCGATGAGGATTATACAGTAGAAGGCGGTGATGCGGATACCCTTATGCTTAGTGTGGCCGGGAATCCGCTTACGTCGGATTTTTCGGCGGATTCAGTAGCCTATGGACCAATCCGATATCAAATCGGCGATTCTGTAATCGAAAACTGGTCGGATTTTATCGAACCATCCAAAACAGCTGACGGGATTTTAAAAGGGCAGTACTCGAATCAGGGAATGGCGGTGTGTCTGGAAAGTGAGTACTTTCGGACGGCCAGTTTTTTTGTACCGATTGAATTAGCACAGGATACGGCTGATTTTTATTCTCTTCTGGATAGTACACTTACCTGGCTCAATGAAAATACCACACGACTTGATACAACATTCAGT
>JAFGXZ010000212.1 GCA_016936335.1 Fidelibacterota bacterium | reverse complement strand
GGATCCGGCCACCAGTAATCGCCTTCGGAGTAAAAATCATGCAAGCCGCCTGCTGATCGTGGACAGGAAAAGGCCGTGATAGTCATGGGTTTTTCTAAAAGATACTGGTTTGCTGCACTCAGAATACGATCACGATCAAGGTTGCCCACATCTAACTTAACAGCTTTCTGCTTTGAACACATAATGAACGTAAGACTCACAATCAACAGTAAAACAGAGAAAGTAAAATATTTCATTTGCATCTCAGTGATTGAAATTTTTATTTCAAGTTTCTAGACATTACTACTTTATTAACAGCATTTTGCCGGTTTGTTTTAGTCCGTTGGAGCTGAGGGTAAAAAGGTACAGGCCGGTTGACAATGGGTTCCCGTTTACATCACAACCATTCCATTTTTTCCGGTAATCTCCGGCAGGCAGACGGTTGTCAACCAGCACGGCAACTTCTTGTCCCATGAGATTGAAAATTGACAAACGGACATTAGCCGGACTGGCAATTGAAAATGGAATGATTGTTCCGGCGTTGAAGGGATTTGGATAATTGGAGGAAAGTCTGAACTCAGTGAGAAAATGTTTTGATTTGTCAATGAAATTGACAACTGCTGGCTGTCGTTCTTCCAACTGGGCCAGATACAGCGACCGCGGTTTCAGCCCGGTTTGATTCGCCCCTTCAATATACCCTTCAGGTTCATCAAACTCAGCATAAGGTAATACACCGGAAATACGATACCCTGAACAGCCAATGGCATAATTCTGGGCAGTTGGTGGTTTTTGGACAATCAAATAGCCGTTTGCAACGTCACAATTCCAGGCAACCGAATGAGCGATCGCCCAGCCATGACTCGTGCCATAATAACCGCGATTATACAATCCCAGAAGACGCGGATTCAATCCGGCACGCGGACCATCCAACTCCGTATGATTATCGAATAGCAGTCCCATCGACCAGCTCCGGTGCCCCTCGCTACTGGTGTAGGCTCCTGATGAAGTGCAATCCAGAAATACACATCCGGAGGTATATGTCGTTCCATTGGAAACATAGTGATGCCGTCCGTTGGCGGCGTGACAATTCTTAAATAATATTTGCTGTGATGCTGTATAAACATTAAAATTATAGCGCCGTTCACCGGTAATGATACTGACCGGATCAAGCGCCCGGCAATTCTCGACGGTAATCCGGGTTGCGGTATTACAGCGCACACCGGATTGTCCAAAATGTAAAAATGTACAATTCCGCACCCAGGCGTCTTCAATCTGAACAAGATCCAGCGCTTGCCACGCATGATTTTCATCGTCACCACCGGCAGTTTCAATATCAATCCGAAGATTTTCAATCCCAATATTGGTCTTTAGATTACTGCGGCTGTATTTATAAATATACGATTGGGACAAATTTTTAATCAATGTATTAAATACCGGGGCATCAATCGTGATTGTATCGTTTTGAATATCGATGATATTCCGATTGAAAACAATCGGCCAACTGCCCTCCGCCCAGGGTACATCTTCAATAGTGGCGTCACCCTCGCCGCTATGCGTCCCGCCATAATCAATCGTCTGCAGCCAGGCTTCGGTACAGGGATGATAAATGATGATATTATCGCCAATCGAATAGGCTGATGCATCGGCAACTTCAAATCGTTTTTCACCCACAAATACGGTGTCACTGATTATATTCGTCCTCGTACCGGATACTTCATCCCGCCAACGGTTATTCATAGTACCACCACCAACGGTTAACACGGTACGCTGGGCCGGAGAATTACCGGACGCGTATAATATCGTATTGGAGGTTGGGTCATCACCATCACCCGATCCACGGAGGACAACGTCGGAATATTTGAACAAAATCGTTCCGGTGATTTCCCAGATTCCCGGTTCCAGTAACAAAGCGCCATGAAATCCATTTTCATCTTTTGGCATATAGTAAATCTGCGACAAAGCATTCATAATCCGGATTGTATTATCGCCTTCAACCGGTGCTAGCGTCTTCACGACTGGCACATCGGGAATTGCTTCAAGTCCGCCTTTATATCCGGCATAGCTGAAATCTGGAATTCGATTTCCTTCTCCATCAGGTTCATAGACCAGAGAACTGTCTTCACCATAGTAGACAATTTGCGATTGCCACGAACCCTGTGCTGTTAAAATTATTGACAGGAAAATCGCTGAAAACAGTAATTGTTTATTCATTCTTATTTCACATACATCATTTTAATCATTTTTGATTTACCGTTCGCCGAAAGCTGACAAATATAGACACCTGACGATGCAAATTCAGGTTTCCAATTCACTGAATAATTTCCGGATGCAGCATGAGTATTTTTCACCTGGGCAACCCGGATTCCGTTTAAATTATAAATTTGAAGTTCAACAGTCGCTGCTTTTGATAAAGTATAGGAAATCCGGGTTTCTCCATTGAACGGATTAGGATAATTCTGTTGCAGTTCAAATTCCGTAACCACGAGTGTCTGGTCGGATTCTGTTGAATTTTCCACATTTCCGGCCCAGCGCAAATCTCCCATTGCGGTTCCATCTTTTGCGATTCCTCGCACCGGCGATGAGTAAGCCAGTGTAAAATCACCTCCCGTCGCATTGACATATTTCGGGTCAATATTGACCATTCCGTCGTATTGGTGGGCGCCCCGCTCTAACAATACAGAACCCGCCTTGTAAATATCACAGTACTCGATATAAGCCCAGCCATAAATAGTAACTGCGACAGTATCGAGAGTTGAATTACTGAATATCGAATTGATTACGACCGCATTGTCTACCTCTTTCAAATGCACAACAGGCATACCGGACATGCCACATTTATCAAATGTACAGTGATCAATTTTGACAGCCGGCCCGATAGAAAAAGGTTCATCGTCGCCAGCATAGATGCTGAGTGCTTCGTCACCGATATTCCAGAATGTGCAATTCCGGATTTCAAGATTTTGTACATTATACTTGGCGCTGTTTTCCGTTTCGCCATCCATCCGCAAGCCGATACCATCACAATCACTGAATGTACAATTCGTAAATAAAACCGAATCCGCCTGTGTGCCGGGATAAAATTTTAGAAAACTGCCATTGCCGCTATTTTGCACAGATGAAAAATTGCAATCTACCGCCTTTACCCGAAAATACTCTGGAAAAGGCGTCTGCGATGAGGCAATCAAAGCACCTGATAAAATCTCAGCATCGGCACCGCCATCCAGGGTGACGCCTTTTAAGTACAATTTTCCAAATGCCTGCATTTCAAACAGAGCGGATTCAACAGTCATCGAACTACTGCGAGTGATAATCGGCTTTTCAGACAAGTCCTCCGCCGCCTGAATAATGATTTTACGGTTAACAATAACCTTTTCAGTCAATTGATAAATTCCACCGCTACTAACCAGTTTCAAAGTATCATCATCACCCAGAATACTCAAGGCATCGGTAAGTGTATTTTCACCAGCAAACACTGCCACTGCCACCGGTCC
>JAFGXZ010000211.1 GCA_016936335.1 Fidelibacterota bacterium | reverse complement strand
TCCCGGGGCTACCGGGTGACCATCCAGAAATTTGATCCTTATATTAATGTCGATCCCGGAACCATGAGTCCCTACCAGCACGGTGAAGTGTTTGTACTTGAAGATGGTGCCGAAACCGACCTCGATTTAGGCCATTATGAACGCTTCATCGATGAAAATATGAGTTCATGGAATAATACAACCACCGGAAAAGTCTACAATACTGTCATTACCCGGGAACGTCGTGGCGACTATCTCGGGGCGACAGTGCAGGTGATTCCTCATATTACCGATGAAATTAAACGCCGCTTTGTGGCGGTGAACCGTGATAAGCTATATGACATTGTAATCACCGAAGTTGGCGGGACAGTGGGTGATATTGAAAGTCAGCCATTCCTGGAGGCAATTCGGCAGTTCCGTATCGATGTTGGACCGGAAAATTGTATCAGCATGCATCTGACCCTGGTACCATATATCGAAACCAGCGGTGAAATTAAAACCAAGCCGACACAACACAGCGTTCAACGTTTAAGGGAGATCGGTGTACAACCGGATTTCCTTCTGTGCCGGACCAAGTATCACCTGGACGAATCGGTAAAGAAGAAAATTGCCCTTTTTTGTAATGTATCTCCTCGCAATGTGATTGAAGCCTTTGATGTGGAAACGATTTATGAAATTCCCTTGGTCTACGAGGCCCAGCAACTCGGCGACCGGGTTCTGGATGATTTGGGTCTTCCCAAGCGGAAATCCGATTTGCGGTCTCTGGAAAAATTTGTGGATAAAATTAAAAATCCTTCAAAAGGAGTAACCATTGCCGTTTGCGGGAAATACACCCAGCTGCATGATGCCTATAAATCGATAATCGAGTCCTTTATCCATGCCGGTGTTGAAAATGACTGCCGGGTAAACATACGCTGGATTGAAGCTGAAGACATCAAATGTGAAAATACAAATAATATGCTCGAAAATATTGACGGACTTCTAATTCCCGGCGGATTTGGTGACCGTGGTATTGAAGGGAAAATTATGGCGATCCAAACAGCCCGGGAGCGCAATATTCCCTTTTTTGGTATTTGCCTCGGTCTGCAATGCGCCGTAATTGAATTTGCTCGTCATAAATGTGGTATGGAGAATGCCAATAGTACGGAATTTAGTGAGGATTCAAAATTTCCGGTTATCGACCTGATGGAAGAACAGAAAAGTATTTCCAATAAAGGTGGCACAATGCGGCTCGGTGCCTATCCGGCTCAGGTTCAACCGAATACTAAAGCCCGGAAAATCTATGGTCAAACCGAGATATCGGAGCGGCATCGACATCGCTATGAGGTCAATAATAATTTTCTGCCACAATTGACTGAAAATGGTTTGGTGATTGGGGCTATAAACCGGGAACTGGATCTCGTGGAAATGATTGAATTACCGGATCATCCGTGGTTTGTGGGCTGTCAGTTTCACCCGGAGTTAAAATCCCGGATTAACAACGCTCACCCGCTGTTTCGTGAATTTGTCCGGGCAGCCGTGAATTACCATAAAGGACAGACGAAAAATGCCTGACGTCAAATTGGACACCCTTTCAATTGGAAAGAACCAGCCATTGATTTTTATTTTAGGTCCTTGTGTGATTGAGAGTTATGATCACACCCTGTTTATGGCGGAACAATTGAAAATATTGACTGATCGGTTATCGGTGCCATTTATTTTTAAATCATCTTTTGATAAAGCCAACCGCAGTTCCATTGATTCCTATCGCGGTCCAGGTTTGGATGAAGGTTTGAAAATACTTGCTGCCGTTAAATATAATTTAAATGTTCCCGTTCTGACGGATGTGCACGAAACCGGCCAGGTATTGCCGGTGTCCGAAGTAGTGGATGTGATCCAGATTCCGGCATTTTTATGCCGGCAGACCGATCTGGTGGTCGCTGCCGGAAAAACCGGTAAAATTATCAATGTGAAAAAAGGGCAATTTGTCGCCCCGCAGGATATGCAATATATTGTGAAAAAAATTGAAAGTACCGGAAATACCCGCATCCTTCTGACTGATCGGGGAACAAGTTTTGGCTATGGCGCGCTGGTTTCCGACGTCATGGCAGTTCCCATTATGCAGCAAACCGGATATCCGGTGATTTTTGACGCCACCCATTCAGCCCAGATTCCCGGCGGTAAGACCACGGGCGGTAAACGGCAGATGATTCCCTATACAACCAGGGCGATGGTGGCCGCCGGGGCCGATGGTATTTTTATGGAAGTTCATGATGAACCCAATCAGGCCAGAAGTGACCAGGACACCCAATATCCGCTGGATCGTTTGTCCGAATTACTGACGCAGCTAATTACACTTCGATCTGTAATTAAGGATTTTAATGAATAAAAATGCATTGTTAGATCGTCTTTCGAAAATAGAATTGCTTGTCTCCGATGTGGACGGAGTTTTCACCGACGGTTCACTTTATATTGGTCAAAACGGTGAAGAATTTAAACGCTTTAATGTCCTGGACGGCGCCGGAATTGCTTTATTGAAAGCGGTGGGCTTACCCATGGCAATTATTTCCGGCCGGAAATCCGGAGTAACGCTGCACCGGATGAAAGAACTGGGACTGGATGAACATCTATACCAGGGCAATCTGGCCAAGCTTGAGCCTTATCAGAAAATCAAGGCTGATTTTGATCTGGATGACACTGAAATTTTATATATAGGCGATGATTTGGTGGATATTCCGCTGATTCGCCGGGCCGGTGTCGGAGTTGCTGTTGACAATGCGCCTCAGATTGTCAAAGATTCCGCCGATTACATTACCAAGGTACCGGGAGGACAGGGAGCGGTACGGGAAGTAATTGAGCTCCTCCTGAATGCCCAGAATAAATTTATTATTGCCGTTGATAAACTTACCAAGCGCACTTATAAGGACTGTTAATATGCCGTATTCCTATCTCGATATCGCAAAAGAATTGATTCGTGCAGAATCCGCTGCGATTGCCAGCCTGGAACACCGGATTGATGAAAATTTTAAAAATGCCGTCGAGCTTCTGTATAAGACCGACGGAAAAGTTATTGTGACCGGGGTGGGAAAATCCGGATTAGTCGGTCGGAAGATTGCGGCGACATTGTCATCCACCGGAACGCCCGGTTTTTTTCTGCACTCCTATGAAGCCGGGCACGGCGATCTTGGCAGTGTCAGTAAACATGACGCAATGATTTTGATTTCGAATAGCGGTGAGACCAACGAAGTGATTTACCTCATTCCCTATCTCAAAAAATTAAAAGTACCAATAATTGGTTTTATCGGGAACAGTAAATCATCCCTGGCAAAGAAATGTACGATAGTAATTGATATCGGTGTTTCCGCAGAAGCCTGTCCTCTTGGGATTGTGCCAACGGCTAGTACGATAGTCACGATGGCGATGGGCGATGCTCTGGCGATTGCGCTGATGAATAAGCGTAAATTTAAGGAGATTGATTTCGCAGGTCTGCATCCGGGCGGTTCATTAGGAAGACGGCTGCTGACTACGGTTCAGGATCTGATGCATACCGGCGATGCCATTCCGCTGGCCTCCGTCAATGACAATATGAAACAGGTTCTTTTTACCATGACTAAAAAGGGGCTGGGAGTCGTCGGCATTGTGGATTCCGAAGAAAATCTGATAGGTGTTATTACGGATGGTGATTTAAGGCGGGGGCTGGAACATAACGAAAATTTTTTCGGTGTATTGCCGACTGATATTATGACCAAAAATCCAAAATACCTGTTACAAACTATGTTGGCAATCGATGCACTCTATCAGATGGAAAAATTCGCGGTTACGAATCTTTTTGTTTTTAATGAGGATAAAATCAGGAAACCCACTGGTATTATCCATATTCATGATATATTACGTTACGGAATAATGGCATGAAGAAACTATTCGTTTACCTGTTCATGATGCTGGTAATTCTCAGCTGCAGCCCGGCTGAAGATGAAGTGATTGAAACAGATGAAAAGAAATATCCTGATCAGGAGAGTTGGAATACCGAGATAATATTGACAAAAAATGGTCAGAAACGGGCGGTAGTAATGGCCGGCCATCTGACTAAAAATAATAATGAATCGACCATGGT
>JAFGXZ010000210.1 GCA_016936335.1 Fidelibacterota bacterium | reverse complement strand
CCGGTCTTGATGTGAACCAGATACTTCCTCCCAGTATTTCTACAATACCTTTACAAATACTTAGCCCCAGACCTGCACCTTCGTGGTGTCTGTCCTCGTCAATTTGACGGAATCGTTCAAAGATGATCTCCGCTTTTTCAGGAGAAATACCAACACCTGTATCCTTTACATAGAATTCAACAAACGGACCATCCGTTGTATTCTTGACCCGGAAGCCAGATGTAATGCTTCCCTGTGAAGTAAATTTCAATGCGTTGCTTAGAAGATTATCGATCACCTGCTGCACCCGAATGGCATCAGTTTCCAAACGAATGGACTCGAAATCCGGTGGAAGTTCCAGCTTTAACTGTAACTCAGGATTACGGACCATCCATTCTGATTTTTCAAATGTACGATAGCTGGCTTCAAGCAACCGTGCAGGTTGACAATCGGCCATATACACCCGCAATTGTCCGGCTTCAATTTTGGAAATATCGACAATGTCGTTGATGATTTGTAATAAACGTTTGCTCGAATTCTGGATGATTTCAATGTAACTGTCACGTTCAGAGTCGTCAGGATCCAGTTCGCCCAATAAATTGGAAAAGCCCATTATCGCATTCATGGGAGTACGGATTTCATGACTCATGTTGGCCAGAAATATCGATTTTAATCGATCGCTCTCTTCCGCCTTTACTTTAGCATTCAACAACTCTTTCCCGACTAAAACTTCGCGCGTGATATCCTGCAACGTACCGTGTCTTTTAACCGGTTTGTCCTGGTCGTCATATTCAGTGACATAGCGTTGTTCAATATGCTTCACCCGACCGCTCTTCAACAGTAAACGATGATTCACTTCACAGAATTTCTCTTCGATTCCGGCAGAATGATAGGACTGCTTTACTTTTTCCCGGTCGCCCGGATGAATAATTTGCATGAACTGGTTGAACGATATTTCCAGCATCTCTGCATCGATTTCCAGGATGTTACCAAAGGCTTCTGAAAAACGCATGGTCATTGTTTCCATGTCCAGTTCCCAGTGACCAATTTGCGCAAGCGTCTGAGCCTCCTTCAATTTACGTTCACTCTCTTTCAACGCGTCCTGAGTCCGGTAGAAATCGGTTACATTTCGGGCGACCCCCAACACACCAATTAGATTACCTTCGGAATCATACATCGGTGTTTTAATGGTTTCCAGTAAGGCCTGATGACCATCATCAGCATAATTCACCCACTCCAGATTGGTCCGTGATTGATTCGCTGCAATAGCCCCTAAATCTTTTTCGCGGAAAAAATCCGCCATAGTGGAAGGAAAAAAATCGTAATCTGTCTTACCAATTATTTCCGGTTCCGGTAAACCAAAAAATCTTTCAAATTCATGGTTGCATGACAAATACCGGCCGTCGGGATCTTTCAGCCAAATCAAATCAGGAATCGTTTCAACAAGTGTCTGTAATCGTTTGCGCTGGTTCTCAAGATGGGTTTTGGCTTCTTTTCGTTCGGTAATATCGCGCACAAAAAACAAATGGGCTTTGCGTCCATTATAATTTAATGCCGAAACTGTGAGCTCAGCGGCTTTTTTCTGCCCGTTTTTGTGCAAAATAACCGATTCATAACTGGTTGGCGCATCCAGGCCCTGCAATCTATTTTGATAAAATTGCTGAAGCTTAGAGCGTTCATCAGGAGCAATAAAGTCCAGAAAATTCCTGTGAACAATTTCGCTTCGATCGTAACCAAAAACCTTAGATACCACATGATTCGCGAACTGAATCTGCGCATCCTGGATGATGAGTATCGTATCGCCGGCTGATTCGACCAGAGTTCGATATTTCTCTTCACTTTCGTGCAACGCATTTCTGATTTGCCAGTTTCTGGATTGTTTGAGCATCAGTTTACCCAACAATACGCTACTGGCCGGATAAACCGTTAACAACGGCAAGGCAATTTCAGATAAAGTGTTCCAACGAACCTCGGCAGGAAGTAAAAACGTACTGGCCAGCATAGCCAAATGAACCAGAACTCCCATGGCTAGCAATTCCAATAGTTGGTTATGGCAAAACCAGTTTGGTCGCAAATTACGCCATAAAATTCCTATAGAACCAGACGTAACAATAACAGCAATTCCCATCCACATCCCATCTCCGCCTTCCAGTATGCGAAATATCCCGGTGGCCAGCATTGCAATAACAGTAGGAATAAGACCAAAAAACAATCCTGAAATGGAAAGCATAACTGAACGGGTATCGAAAATCAGGCCTGGCATAACCGTCCATGGTGTAAACATAATGATTATACCTATGGCACCAAGAATGAGACCGGTAATGATTTTATCGGAAAGCTTCTTTGAATTCTCTTCCCCTGCCCACAAATAATCATAGAGCATACTAAATGCAAGCAGAATGGCCGTATTTTGCAACAGCGCTATTACGATTGAATCATTCATCCTCTTTCTCCTAAACAAAAGTGCGGCAAGATAACCTTATTTGCATTCATTCAACGCTATAGTAAACAGACACCAACATTCTCCTTTTTCTAAACGTTTTGTGCTATCGCCCTTTTTAGTTACAATACTGTAACGAAAAAACCGGAGATAAAATTGCATAAAGAAAATATTGCGAAACTGACGTTGGTTAAGAGATAAGAATATGTCAACCAGCAGAGAAGGTATTCAGCAAACGGTATTTAAAACAAAATTTACAGAAAGTTTTTATCAAGAAATTCCTGAAATTTTTCTTTGTACTGGTCGCCTATCGGTATGTACACCTTGCCAAAAACAATACGATTCCGCTCAATCGTTTCAATTTTGGCCAAATTCACAATGTAGGAACGATGTACCCGCATAAACCGATCTTCCGGAAGCTTAACGTCGAGCGCCTTGAGAGAGTTGAGCGATAGAATGGGCTTCGGCTCGTTCTGCACATGCACCTTAATGTAGTCTTTCAAGCCTTCGATGTAGAGAATGTTATCGAAATTGATGCGTCGGATCTTATATTCCGATTTAATAAACAGATATTCGTTATTGGCTTCTATAACTTGTGTATTTGACTGTCTCTCCAGTCCAACCACTTGCTGCGCTTTAATGGCAGCTTTCAGGAATTCTTCATAGCTGAATGGTTTCAGCAGGTAATCGACAGCATTTAGCTTAAAGCCTTCAAGTGCGTATTTTTCGTAGGCTGTGGTAAAGATAATTTTGGGTGGATTGGTCAGGGTTCGGGTAAATTCAGTTCCTGACAAATCGGGCATATGGATATCCAGAAACAACAGGTCAATCTGCTCGTGTGCCAAAAATTCCATGGCATCGAGCGGATTGTCGAAAGTTTGCACCAGTTCGAGGAACGGTGTTTTCAAAATATAGCCCCGAATCAGTTGCAAGGCAAGAGGTTCGTCGTCGATGGCAATTACCCGCAGTTTCATTTTTTGCTGTTTTTAGATTTATTTCACAAGTTGGCTTTTCTTTCGGTCTCATATAACTGAATGGTCAACAGCACCTGAAACATCTCTTCGTTCTCTTCAATTTGTAATTGATGTTTTCCAGGATAGAGCAGATTCAATCGTTTCCGGGCATTATCCAATCCAATACCCGAGTGTTTTTCCACCGGTTTACCGGAAAGCACTTTGCTGTTGCGACACATGAAATTGATTTTGTCCTCTTCTACCTGCAATACGATATCGATGAACGATTTTTCGCGGTAGCTGATACCGTGTTTGAAGGCATTCTCGATAAACGGAATAAACAACAAAGGCGATATCTGTATATTCTTGACGTCTTCCGGAAACGAGACAGTCACGGTTACTTTTTCGTTAACCCGAAGTTTCATCAGATCGAAGTAGTTCTGCATAAAACTAATTTCCCGTGCCAGCGAAATAAAATTGCTCTCCGACTCGTACAGAAGGTATCGCATCATATTCGATAACTTCAGCACTGCTTCTCCGGCATCATCCTTATTCAAACTGATCAACGAATAGATGTTGTTCATCGTATTGAAGAAGAAATGCGGACTGATTTGACTTTTTAGCAACGCCAACTCCGAATTCAGCTTCGCTTTTTCCAAATCTTTCCGTTCTGTTTCGTTTTTCGACAGCCT
>JAFGXZ010000209.1 GCA_016936335.1 Fidelibacterota bacterium | reverse complement strand
GATTGTACCGTTTCTGACCTTTTTCCTTATCAAGGACATGCGCATTTTTAAACGAAGTCTGATTGCTCAGATACCAAATAAATATTTTGAGATGTCCCTGAATATTCTTCAGAAAGTTGGGAACCAGGTCAGTAAATACATCCAAGGGCAAGCGACCGACGCGTTTATTGTTGGCTGTTTATCGGTTCTTGGTTTATTTATCATCAACCTGGTCTTTGATAATCCGGTGTCGCAATTTGTATTTATTGGGATAATTGCCGGGGTAGCAAATTTAATTCCGTATCTTGGGCCGATTGTCGGGGCTGTGCCCGCATTATTAATTACTATTATTAGCAATCCGCCAAATCTTGGAATTGTATTGCTTTGGATTGTCATCACTTTTGTACTGGTTCAGGTGGTCGATAATTCCTTTGTTTCCCCGATTGTTGTTTCAAAAAGTGTCAATATGCATCCCTTGACGGTGGTGGTGGTTGTGATCATCGGTGGCAACCTGGCCGGGGCTGTCGGTATGCTGTTTGCCGTACCGATTACGGGCATCATTAAAGTGACCTCGGCAGAAGTTTTATGGGGCTTGAAAAATTATAAATTAAAATAAACTCTTTAATTGCTGTACCATAATTTACTATTATTTCAAAAGAATACGACAAATATAGTGTAATAATTAAGCGATACTAACAATGCAATCCACACAAGCGAAGCGAAATTTAACCGATCAAATTGTCTTACTGGTATTATTCTTAAGCATATTGTCGCTGTTTTTGGAATATGGTATTCATCAGACAAGTACGATATTCTGGATTACAAATATTCTGGATTATTTTATCATTATACTTTTTATCATTGAGACCGTTCTTCGAATCAGCAGAGCCGAGAGAAAAATCAGTTATATCCGAAATAACCTGTTTGATCTGCTACTCTTGACAGTGATTGTTGGGTTGTTCATTTACACCCGCTACATGCGTTATATTCTTGGTATTGGAGAGGTCAGCCGCCTGTCTACAAATATTATTCTCATTAGAAATACCTTTAATATTCTGAAAATATTTGGTCGGGTCAAGCGGTTGAATGCGTATATTAAGTCCATATCCAGTCATCCGGCACAGACGATTGCTTTCAGTTTTATTATTATTATCCTGTTGGGTACAATATTTCTAATGCTCTCGATCTCGACTGCCGATAATTCCCGAATTGG
This sequence comes from Fidelibacterota bacterium, assembly GCA_016936335.1. GTDB lineage: Bacteria > Fidelibacterota > UBA2242 > UBA2242 > UBA2242 > B118-G9. The sequence continues at coordinate 6,659 of JAFGXZ010000209.1, read as the reverse complement.
CATTGTCAATTCACTTTTTACCGCCACTTCGGCTGTTTGTGTTACCGGGCTTATTGTGGTTGATACAGCTACAAAATTTTCGCTATTCGGTAAAATCGTTATCATGATTTTAATCCAGATTGGTGGTCTCGGGATCATGATTTTATCCTATTTTGGTGCATTTGTCGTCGGAAAACGGATATCCATTGAAGAAAAATTAGCGCTGTCTTATTTGCTCAACGAACAGGACATGCAGAAGTTATCGATATCAATCATGAAAATTATATTGATCACATTTGGGATAGAACTGACTGGCGCCCTTATTCTTTATGGGAACTTTAATAATCTTTATGGCGATTCTTTCAAAGCAGTTCTCTTTTCGATGTTTCATGCTGTATCAGCGTTCTGTAACGCCGGATTTGCACTGTTTACTGATAGTCTTGAATCTTTCAAAAGCGATATTGCCATGAATTTTACGATTGCCGGACTGATTATCACAGGCGGGATCAGTTTTCCGGTTATTTTTAACCTGATTGAAAATTTCAAAACCAATATTGAAACCAACATTTTTAGCCATCGGATTCGAAAATCCCAGTTGACTCTTAATACTAAAGTTGTTTTAATCATAACTGCAATTCTAATTATAAGCGGGATGCTATTCGTCTACGGAATCGAGCATAAAGGAAATCTTGTTCAAAATGACTTAAAGACCCAGTACCTGGCATCGTTTTTCCAATCGGTGACATTGAGAACAGCTGGATTTAATACAATCAATATTGCGACATTACGAGTGCCGACATTGCTGCTAATGGTTCTATTTATGTTCATAGGCGGCGCTTCGGGCTCAACCGCGGGGGGTGTGAAAGTCAATACGGTATCCGTGATTATTGCCTATTTAAAATCGGTGTTATATAGTCGAAAAGAAACGACATTGCTGAATAACTTTTTATCAAAAAGCCTCATCAATAAATCCTTTCTGATTGTGTTGTTGGCATTAGGAGCAATTTTTATCGGAACTTTTATTCTGAGCCTGCTGGAACCTTTCCCTCTTGAATATATTTTGTTTGAAGTGGTCTCAGCATTTGGGACAGTTGGGTTGTCGACCGGTATTACCGGCAGTTTATGTATAATGAGCAAAATAATCATAATAATGTTGATGTTTATTGGTCGCTTGGGACCGATGACGCTGATCATTGCGATGTCGCAAAGACCCGCTTTGGTCCGAATCAAATATCCGGAAGGTAATATTTTAATCGGGTAATCCCGAAGTTAGGAGGAGTAGATGGCCAAAGAAAAAGTATTTGGAGTGTTCGGTCTGGGAACCTTTGGTCTGGAAGTATGTCGAGTGATTTCTGAAAAAGGTGGTAAGGTTATCGCCGTTGATTTTCAGACAGATCTGATTGAAAAGGTGAAAAATATGGTCACCCAGGCAGTTTTAATTGACAGTACGGATGAACAGTCACTAAAAAATGCGCCGATTGAAGATATTGACGTGGCAGTGGTTGGAATTGGTCAAAATATTGAATCCAGCATTTTAACGACGGCGGTGTTAAGAAATCTTGGAGTCCCCTACATTATTTCACGGGCTATTTCCGATATTCACGGTCAGGTGTTGAAGCAGGTCGGTGCCACCGAGGTTATCAACATTGAGATTGAAGAAGGAAAACGGATTGCCAGCAAATTAATCTCTCCGGATATCATTGATAAAGTGTATATCGGCCAAAATCAGATTCTGGCGGAAGTCATGTGTCCAAAAAGTATGGTCGGAAAATCCATCATGATGCTTGATTTAAGAAAAAAACTAGACATAAACATTATTTCCATTAAACATACCAGCACCAAGATTGATGATATGGGCAATCCGGTTGTTGAAAGCAATGTTGATTTTCCTGCACCATCAACTATTATCCAGAAAGACGACATTCTGGTGGTTGTCGGACGGGAAAAAGACGTCGATAAATTAAAGGACATTTAATGTTTTTAATATCCAAATTCCGCATATATCTGCTCTTCATTTTTGCTGTTGTCGCGTTCCTGGTAATTGGAATTCACGGTTACCTGACTTTTTCTGAGATTGAGTTTGCAGACACACTATCACTGAAATATTTTGCCGAGAATTTTATCTATTATATCATCGTATTACTGATTATTCTGACAATATTATTTATATCAATGCTTGTAAAAAGTAAGAATATTTTCAGGGAACTTGAAAAGGTAATTGAACTGTCCCGGCAGGGCAAATATTCCAGCGGAACACAGCTAAAAAAGTTAGGTCGATTGGGTGAAAAAATTATTGAGATTAATACTCATTTAGATTCGTTGAATGAGATGAAGTCCCTGAAAATCAGCAGCATGTCGAATCTAGTTAACTTTTTGCTTGAAAAATCAGAGATCCCAATGTTGTTGCTGGATGCCCAGGGAATGATTATCAAAATCAGTCAATATCTGGTTGAACAAATGGGGATTGGTGAAAAGGATTTGATCAATGAATATGCGGAAAACATTTTTGATAAATTTAATTATTCGATCGTGATGATTGAACTCCGCAAGTCCAAATATATCACACTCCAAAGTCCGTTAATGGTCGAATCCTTTGAGAAACCTATTGACGTCAATATTGTCATTTTTCCAATCATGAACTATAAAAATGAACTCTCAAACAGTATTTGCACGATTATCAAAAAAGAAAAATTTTCAAAATATAAAGTCGTAGAACAGGAAGTAAAATCCTAGGTAGATGTGCCGAAGGTTTCAATGGAAATGGAAGACCTGCCGCTTTTCAAACGGTTTAAAGATATTTTTCGATGACAAGAGAGGTGCTAAAAATGAAGATTATGCGAAAACAAATTAAACAACCCGGCCTGTTGCCGGGAACCCTCGTTTATGTAGGTGATAATGAAGGCGTCAAATCCACAATCAAGCTTATCGACTATAATGCGGAAAAAATCATCGAAACAGATGTCCAAAATCCGGAAGAGCTGATTGCCTGTCTGAAAAAGGATACCGTCAGTTGGATTAATATTACCGGACTGAATGACTTGGAATTAATTGAAAAGGTCGGACAAATATTTGAAATCCATCCGTTAATCCTGGAAGATATTGTCAATACAGATCACCATCCGAAATTTGAAGAATACGACGACTATTATTACAGTATCGTCAAAATGCTGACTTATAATGATCAAAAAAAGGAAATGAACAGCGAACAGGTCAGTTTTGTACTTGGTGAAAATTATCTGATAACATTTCAGGAAATAGAAGGTGATGTATTTGACAGCATTCGTGAGCGTCTCAGGAAAAATAAAGGCAGGGTCAGACGGGAAAATGCCGATTATCTCTATTACACTTTGTTGGATTCCATTGTGGATAATTATTTCCTTGTTTTGGAAACCATAGCTGAAGAAACGGAGCAATTGGAGGATCATCTTTTAATTAAAGTTACTGATTCTTCCATTATGCAGCGGATTCACCAGTTAAAACGGCAATTGATTTTTATGCGGAAATCGGTCTGGCCGTTGCGTGAGATTTTAAGTAGTATCGACCGGTTGGAATCGGACCTTGTAAAAAACAATTCGAAACTCTTTTTTCGGGATGTTTACGACCACACGATCCAGATTATGGATACAGTTGAAAATCTTCGTGATATTGTCACAGGTATGCTTGATATTTATCTATCAACGGTCAGCAACCGGATGAATGAGGTGATGAAGGTGCTGACAATCATTGCGACGATATTTATTCCGCTGACATTTATCGCCGGAGTATACGGTATGAATTTTCAATTTATGCCGGAACTCAGATGGAAATTGGGCTATCCTTTAGTACTCGCTACGATGCTGTCAGTCGGAGTGAGTATGTTGCTATTTTTCAGACGGAAGAAATGGCTCTGAAAAATCAATGTATTTCGAAATGAACGACAATCGGGTTTGCCAAGCGGTTAAAATCCTCAAATTTCATCTCGATAATATCTATGTGATTACAGGCATTGAAGGCGATTGCTTTGTTCCGGGCAAGATCTGAGGCAACATACGTATCCATTTCATATAGATTTCCAAAAGGCGGCATAGCGCCGGTTTCACAATCGGGAAACATCTTGCGAAACTCTTCTTCCGATGCCAGTTCGACTTTTTTCGTATGTAGTTGGCGGGAGAATTCTTCGAAAGATATCCGGTCGTTGGCGGGCAGGACTGCCAGTGCCATTTTTCCATCGATTTTTACAACGATGGTCTTTGCCAGTATTTTCCCGGGAATGTGGGCTGTCGCGGCCACTCTCTGGGCAGTATAGGCTTTGGGGTGCTGTGAGATGGTGAACGGCACATTATTTTCTTTTAAAAATGACAAAACACGTTTTTGCTGTGGCATTTTTAACCTCCCTGTTTATTACTTAAAATCAATATAAAGGTTGAACAGTTAAACTGCAAATCCCATGCTCTTTTTCGTCGATAATCTCTTTCATTCCTTGTGAAAAGGATTTATATTTAACATTGATTTGATTAGAGAATTTAACAATATCTGAAAGGAGTCAAAAATGCCAGTTGTCAATTATAAGAAGTACGTGGCAATGCTCGAAAAAGCCCATAAAGAATCCTTCGCATACCCGGCTATAAATATTACCACGACCGATACGATAAATGCTGCGATTGAAGGTTTTGCAGCAGCGAATAGTGACGGTATCATCCAGGTATCCACCGGCGGTGGCGCTCATGCGACAGGTAATCTGAAAGATATGGTTCTCGGATCGATTATGTTAGCGGAACAGGCCCATCATATTGCTGCAAAATATGATATCAATATTGCCCTGCATACAGATCATTGTCAGACCGACAAAATTGATTCATTTTTAAAACCTCTGATAGCGGAAACAGCCCGGCGTCGGGCGGCTGGTTTACCAAATCTGTTTAACAGCCATATGTATGATGGAAGTGCCGTCTCTTTGAAAGAAAATATGACAAATGCCGTTGAATTAATGAAACTCTGTGCCGAGAATGAAATTATTCTCGAAGTGGAGGCAGGCGTTGTCGGGGGTGAGGAAGACGGTGTGAATACCGAGAATGTCGGCAAGGAAAAATTGTACACTACACCGGAAGATATGCTTGCGGTTTACGAGGCATTGAGTACCGTTAAAGGCGGCAAATATATGTTCGCCGCAACTTTCGGAAATGTCCACGGTGTTTATAAACCGGGTAATGTTGTGTTGAAACCAACAATTCTGAGAGATGGTCAGGATGCCGTCATGAAAAAATATGGTAAAGACGCCCGTTTCTTTCTCGTATTCCATGGTGGTTCCGGTTCGACTATTGAAGATATTCACGAGACATTGAAGTATGGGGTAATTAAAATGAATGTGGATACCGATACTCAATATGCCTTTACCCGACCGGTTGTGGATCATATGTTCATGAATTATGATAAAGTGCTGAAAGTGGATGGCGAAGTTGGTGTGAAAAAGCTGTATGATCCACGCGCCTGGCTGAAAGCCGCCCGCAAAGGGATGGCTGACAGGGTTGTGCAAGCCTGTAATGACCTGAAATCCACCGGAAAAAGCATGGGCCGTTAAAATGTTTATAGCCTTTGGGATTTTCCCAAAGAAAACAATAAACCTGGTTTATGGCAGTCGCTGTAAGCCAGGTTTAAATTTTAGAAATTGGATATGAACGAATTTGAGTATCTTCGGTCCCGTCGTTTTTTTGCCCAAATCGCCAATGGTATGGAAGACCTTGGAAAATCCGAATTAACCGAACTTGGCGGCGAAGATATTAAGAATGTCTATCGCGGTTTGTATTTCAATGCAGATAATGAAATCCTGTACCGGATAAATTATCAGTCCCGGTTGATTACCCGGGTGGTGGCGCCTTTACGGACCTTTGATTGTCATAGTGCTGATTATTTATATAAGACAGCGATGCAGGTTCCCTGGCACACACTATTTACAATCAAGAACACCTTCGCGGTTTTTGCATCGGTCTCACACAGTAAAATCACACACTCAAAATATGCCGCATTACGACTTAAAGATGCTGTTGTCGATTATTTTAAAGAACAGACCGGTGACCGGCCAAATGTTGAGACATTGAATCCCGATATCTGGCTTAATCTGCATATCGAGCGGAATCGCGCTGTTATCAGTGTCGATACATCCGGTGGTTCATTGCATCGTCGAGGATATCGGTCACAAGCCGGCGCAGCACCAATGCAGGAAACCCTCGCTGCTGCCATCATCCGACTCACCGGCTGGCAAGGTGAAAAACCACTGATTGATCCGATGTGTGGCTCAGGAACACTATTGCTGGAAGCACTGATGGCTTTTTGCAAAATTCCCGCCGGGTATTTCCGCAAACGGTTTGGTTTTGAATATTTGCCGGATTACAATGAGCAGCTGTGGAATTCAATCCGAAAGACAGTTGACAAAAAAATTCACCCGTTACCGGAGAGATTATTGTCCGGAAGTGATATTTCCAGACATGCAATTGAAGATGTCATTCGAAACAGTAAAAATTTTACTTTTGGGAGAAATATTCAAATCAGGGCTCGTGATTATCGGGATATTGAATCGATCAATGACAGTATCATCGTTACTAATCCGCCCTACGGGATTCGGATGGGAAAAGAGCAGGATATGGGATTGTTTTACCGGGAATTGGGTGATTATCTGAAGCAACACTGCCGAAATTCGACAGCCT
>JAFGXZ010000208.1 GCA_016936335.1 Fidelibacterota bacterium | reverse complement strand
GGTGCGGCTGTTTATGCAGCTTCCAAAGGTGGTATCTGGACTTTTACAAAATCTTTAGCCAAGGAAGTTGCTGCTTATGGGATTTGTGTCAATTGCCTTTCTCCGGGATTTATTGCTAATACTGCTTTTCATAATACGTTCACACCGAAGGAAGTTCATGAAAAAGTTACAGGTGCAGTACCATTGGGACGACTGGGAACCGCCCGTGATATTTCCCGCGTAGCGCTCTTTCTGGCTTCGGAACTTTCAGACTATATGACCGGTCAACCGCTGCAGGTGAACGGCGGACTTTATCTGCCATGAAGCACATTAGCAAATTAAAATATTCCATTGCCAATTATCGGGGATAAAAATGAAAAAGTTCTTAATTCCGCTAATTATCTTGTTACTAACATGGTCTACCTGCAATAAAATTGCTGAATCAGAACATCCTTCATTGGTAATCAGCCGGCAGGAAGGAAAGGCTATTCGTAAAGCGTTGGGAAAGTATTCGCTGCTGGACTTGACATATAATGAAACTGTCAAGACGGTCAATTATGCCTTGTCTCATCCCCTTGAAGTTCCGAAACCCGGTGAGGCTGGTGGATATGAGCATGAAAGACACAAACAAAACTACCGGGATATGAAATCTGCCGGATTGTTGTTTACGATCACCGGTGATGAAAAATATGCACAGTTTATTAAAGACATGCTCAACAAGTACGCTGAATTGTACCCGACATTGGATTCCCATCCACTTGCTCACGATCAGAAACCCGGTAAACTGTTTCACCAGATGCTGAATGAAACAGTATGGTTATTAAATACTGCCCAAGCTTATGATTGTATTTATGATTGGCTGAATCCCGAAGACAGACAGAGATACGAAGCTAATATCTTCAATCCGATGGTAAAATGGTTCACAATTGATCATCCTGCCGAATTTAACCGTATTCACAATCATGGAATGTGGACTGCGGCATCAGTCGGGATGATTGGTTACGTTTTACATAACCAGGATTATGTGGATATGGCACTATATGGCACCAACAAAGACGGTAATGGCGGTTTTTTAAAACAAGTCGAAATGCTTTTTGCTCCTGACGGATATTACATGGAAGGCCCATATTATGTTCGTTATGCCATGCGGCCGTTGGTTTTCTTTTCTGAAGCAATTGAACGCAATCAACCAGAATTGAAAATTTATGAGTTTAAAAATCAGATCATTAAAAAAGCCTATTATGCGGCGGTTCAGGCTACTTATCCCAACGGTGTCTTTATGCCAATCAATGATGCTTCCCGGACAATGAATATTCAGGCGCCGGGCGTGGTCTATGGTAACAGTCTGGTATATTTCCAATATGGAGAAGATATCAACCTGCTTGGAATCGCAAAGATTCAACAGGAAGTACCATTGAACGCAATGGGGCTGAAACTGGCCAAAGACTATGAAAAACAGGTACCGGTTCCGGACTACGGTTGGAAAAGCCGTGAATTTACCGATGGATTTGATGGAAAACAGGGCGGACTTGGTATTCTTCGCTATGGTGAAGGAAGAAATCAAACTGTTCTGACCATGAAATATGGTGTGCATGGTCTTGGTCATGGTCATTTTGATAAATTACATTTCATGTTTTATAATCAGCAGCGTGAAGTAATTCCCGATTACGGTTTTGCCCGCTGGATCAATATCGAACCAAAATATGGCGGTCGCTATCTGCCGGAAAATAAAAGTTATGCCATGCAGACAATTGCCCACAACACGGTCGTTGTTGATGAAACGACACAGTTGAAATTTGATCGTAAAAAGGCAGATCAGGTTCACGCAGATCGTCATTTTTTTAATGCGAAGAATCAAAATGTTCAGGTGATGAGCGCAAAGGCTGATGCTTTTTATCCAGGTGTTGGCATGCAGCGAACGATGTTTCTCATTAAAGATGCACGACTTGAATATCCGGTTATTGTAGATTTGTATCGGCTTTCCAGTGTGGCCGTTCATCAATATGATTATCCGATTCATCATCGGGGGCAGCTGATCACCACCAACTTTGCCTATACTGCTAACACAGCTATTCAGAAATCTTTGGGGAATGAATACGGTTATCAGCATATCTGGAACGAAGCGAGTACAACAGTTAATAAATGCCCTATAATCACATGGCTGGATGGCAATCGGTATTACTCACAGATTACTTCTTTTAAGCCGGACACCAGAGTGATTCTTGGTAGGGTTGGCGCCGGTGATCCGAATTTTAATCTGATATCCGAGCCACTGACGATTATCCGCCAGACCGGCGCTGATCAGCTTTTTGCTTCGGCTATTGAGGCGCATGGCTATTTTAATGAAGCCCGCGAATTATCCCGACAGGCGCTTCCGGTACTCCGGGAAGTGAAAGTCATCGGGCATAGCCAGGAAGGTAGTGTCATTGAGATTTTTGGCGAAAATGGCCTTCACTGGCGAATTATGGTAAATAATGCCAATGCATCGGACCAGGCTAAACATATTTTAAAATTCAACGATAAAACTTACGAGTGGATCGGTAACTATTCTGTCGAACTGAATATGGAATAATAGAAAATTATGATACAGGAGTAAACATGAAAAAGGTTAAAGGACTTCGCTGGTGGATCATCGGTCTGATAGCACTGGCAACCGTGATCAATTATATCGATCGCAGTACTCTGGCAATTATGTGGCCCAGTATTTCCAAAGATCTTGGAATGACAAAGCAGGATTATGCACTTATTCTGAATATGTTTATGATCGCCTATGCCATCGGGCAATCGGTGTCCGGGCGCCTGTTTGATAGAGTCGGAACACGCCTTGGCTATGTGACAACAATTATGGTCTGGGGTTTATCATCATTTATGCATTCGTTTGCACGGGGCATTATGTCATTTAGTTTCTTCAGGGTGACATTGGGACTCGGGGAAGCCGGAAACTGGCCGGGCGCCGTCAAGAGTAATGCCGAATGGTTCCCGGTTAAGGAACGCGCCGTTGCACAGGGAATATTTAATTCCGGTGCCTCTATCGGCTCGGTCATCGCACCACCATTAATTGCAATTCTTTGGGCAGCATTTGGTTGGAAGGTGACCTTTATGATTGTCGGTTGCTTTGGAATGCTCTGGATTATTCCATGGTTGATAATTAACAAAGCCGGCCCACAGGAACATCCATGGATTTCTGAAGAAGAAAAGGAGTTTATCCTGGCCGGACAACATGACAGCCAGACCGGTACGAAAAATTTAAAGAGTTTGACCTTGAAGCAGATCCTGTCACATCGTGAATCCTGGTCGGTGCTGGTTTCCCGTTTTTTTCTCGAGCCAATCTGGTGGTTGTTTGTAGGCTGGATGCCTATCTATCTGGCTGATAAATATGGTTTTAACGTTAAACAGATTGGTTATTTTGCATGGGTTCCATATGTGGGAGCTGCCCTTGGCAGTATAATTGGTGGCGGGTATTCTGGAAAATTGATGAGCAGAGGTAAAACCGTTGATCAGGCCCGGAAACAGGCAATTGTAACCGGCGGTACAATTATGTTCCTTGGTTTAATAACAACGATACTGTTTGCCAATACACCATTAAAATTTGTTATAATTGTTGCCTTTGTACTCTTTGGATTTCAGTTTGCAATAGGGAATGTGCAGACTATTCCCAGCGATTTATTCAGTGGTAAATCGGTAGGATCTCTGGCTGGACTTGGTGGCAGTGTCGGCGTTTTTTCAGTGATTATAATGAACTTCCTGGTGCCGATTATATCAAAAATTTCATACATACCAATTTTTATTATGATCGCAGTGTTTGTACCTCTGGGCGTTACAGCAATATTTCTGCTGGCCAGAGAAATTAAACCGGTAAAGCAGTATTGAACAAATTGAAGGAGAAAGAGATGAAAACTCATATACGAAATAGTGAGGTTCCCCTGGAACAGGTTGCAGAAGGTCTCAGCCGCCAGATTATGGGCTATGATACGGATTTGATGCTGGTTCGGGTATTTTTTAAAAAGGGTGCCATCGGGACTGAACACACCCATACTCATCAGCAGGTTTCCTATGTGGAAAAAGGTGTATTCGAAGTCAATATCGATGGTAAAAAAGAGGTTCTGAAAACCGGTGATGCCTTTGTTGTTCCTTCGGGTACTTTGCATGGTGCAGTTTGCCTGGAGGATGGTATATTGATTGACACATTTTCACCGATGCGTGAAGATTTTATCAAGTAGTATAAGATTAAATATTTAATCGGAAAAATAATGAACAGACAGGAAATAATCCAAAAAATTGAGGATATCGGAATAGTTGCAGTCATCCGGCTTAACGGTTCTGATAATCTGGCTAAAATTATTGAAGCGTTAGCAAACGGTGGTGTCCGGGCGCTTGAAATTACCATGACAACTCCAAATGCCATCGAAATTATCCGGGAAATCAGTCAGACCCTTTCTTCTGAGTTTCTAATTGGCGCCGGTACGGTGCTGGATTCCGATACAGCCGAAGCTGTAATCAACGCCGGGTCTCAGTTTGTTGTCAGTCCGGTATTCAAACCGGAGATTATTGAGACAGTCCACAAATTTGATAAAGCGGTTCTACCCGGAGCCTTTAGCGCTACAGAAATTTTATCTGCCTGGGAAGCCGGTGCAGATATTGTTAAGGTTTTTCCTGCTACAGTTGTCGGACCGGGCTATTTTAAAGATATTCACGGGCCATTACCCCAGATTAAACTGACTCCGACAGGCGGAGTTACCGTTGAAAACGCAGAGGAATTTATTCGCTGTGGCGCAGTCTGTCTGGGGGTTGGTTCCGCGTTGCTGGATAGGCATATGATACAGAATCAGGATTGGCATGGTCTGGAAGAAAGAGCCCGCCAATTTAAAGCGGCTGTTGATCGTGGCCGCCGTTGATAACATTACAGAAAAATTGATGGAGATTGTGAAGATGGCAGGTAAAGTTGTAACGTTCGGGGAAATCATGCTGCGCCTGGCACCCTATAATTATGAGCGGATTATCCAGGCAAATCAATTTCAGGCGACCTATGGCGGCGGGGAAGCCAACGTGGCAGCTTCACTGGCTCAGTTTGGCCATGATGTCTATTTTGTCAGCCGTCTTCCGGAAAATGCATTGGGAGATGCCGCCTGCAAAACATTATCGGGATTTGGTGTCCATGTAAATCATGTTGTCCGGGGCGGTTCCCGGATGGGAATCTACTTTCTAGAACACGGTGCATCGATTCGCCCATCCAGGGTCATTTATGACCGAGCCTGCTCTGCTATTTCAGATATTCAAACCGAAATGGTTGACTGGGAAAAAATATTTCACGGAAAAGATTGGTTTCATATTACCGGGATTACACCAGCGATTTCCAAAACCGCTGCACAGGTGAGCCTGGAGGCGATCAAAGTTGCTCAAAAAGCCGGTTTGACGGTGAGTTGTGATTTGAATTATCGTAAAAAACTTTGGACCCGTGAGCAGGCCCGTGAAACCATGACTGAACTTGTCAAATATGTGGACGTGATTATCTCCAATGAAGAAGACGCTTATGATGTTTTTGGAATTACTGCCGGTAACAGTGATGTTACGACCGGCAGACTCATTGTCGAGAAATATCAATCTGTCGCAAAACAGCTGGTTGATCTATCAGGCGCGCAGAAAGTTGCGATAACTCTGAGGGAGAGTTTATCAGCCTCGGATAATAACTGGTCAGCAATGCTTTATGATGGCAGTGATTTTTTTCTGAGTCGAAAATATCCGATTCATCTCATTGACCGGGTTGGTGGTGGTGATTCATTCTGCGCCGGTTTGATTCACGGAATTATCAATAGATGGGATACTCAAAAGGTACTTGAATTTGCAGTAGCAGCCTCGGCGTTGAAACAGACGATTCCTGGCGATATGAACCTTATCGCTGAAATAGAGGTTCTGGCTGTAATGGATGGCGATGTATCCGGTCGGGTACAGCGGTAGGTCAATTATTATAGCAAAGGTTTTCATGAGAGAATTAGAAGCAAATCCTCAATTATTATGGTGCTGTTTTTTGGGGACAGTGCTATTTTTATGTATCCTACCGTGTAATATTATCGCCCAGACTGTGCTGGATGAAGATTTTGAGTCCTATTCTGTAGGTTCGATAAACGGGCAAAACGGCTGGACGGTGAGTAGTGGCAGTTGCAGTATCACCAGCGATTCCAATCAGGTAAATACTGGGACCAAAGCTGCCCGATTTTTGGCAACCAATCAGACCATAGTTATTAATAAAAACTCTTATAGTGGTTCGGAAGCCGGAATTGGGGGGGTCTTATATGTAGATTTATGGGTGAAGATCAATTACGTGGCGGATAAGGATTTTGCCATTAATGGCTACGACCTGTATGGTGGCAGTGAGAAGCGGGCTTTTGTATTTGAGTTTGATGCACCCTCGGATAATAGGGGTGATTTTCGGATATATAATGGCTCTGTAAAAACTTATGTGGGACAATACAATCC
>JAFGXZ010000020.1 GCA_016936335.1 Fidelibacterota bacterium | reverse complement strand
GGATATTAAATCTTGCTTCCGGAGGAGGTATGGCTATCCGTTTTACATCTTTGACAGAACAGGAGTGGAAGAATTATCTGGAAGAATATAACTATAATGGCCCGGTAAAAGAATTTCACCATCCCGATCCGGCAGAGCTTGTCAAGGAATACTTGAGACGTGACGCAAAAGGGGATTTTCTTCGCACCGATCCATGGTATATTACAGCAAAATTACATCCCATTGGATCAGGCTGGGATCAGGCATACTTAATCTCAGGATATAAGACAGATTATCTTCACGTTGATTCAGCCCATGCTTCATACGAAGTATCATACGATTTGATTGCATGGATAAGATTCAATTTAGATGGACCGTATCTTACCTTCAGGCCTGAGAAAAAAATGGTACGTTTTGAATTGGAGAATACCTCCTGGGGTTGGCGGATCGACAGACCAGCTCAACCGTCGCATATTTTACCAAAAGTAATAATACATCGCTTATCCGACGAGGACCAGAAAGAACTTAAATTATATTTAGAACAGGAACAGCTTACTCATTTACTGGAATAAGCTATCATAATAACCCCATTAAATATCGGAGATTCATATGACCGGAAGGGAACGAATACTGGCCTGTCTGGATGGTAAAAAACCTGACAGAGTTCCACTCTACATTCATGCTATTAATGAGGTTACCATCAAAGGCATTACGCGTTTGATGGATTCATCGATACCTCTACCTGAAAAAGATAATGTCTACGAGATGAATCAAAAGGAATTGATGCTGCTTCTGAATGCATTTTTTACCATCCATGAATATTATGGGGTAGATGGTCTGACCTGCTTTGACCTGTTAAACGAAAAACCGGTGGATAATGAACACGTTATTGATCAGTTTGGGGTCACCTATAAAAAAAGTATTTTCGGGCTGCCTGTCCCGGCCAAACATCCGGTAATCACTGAAAACGATTTTAGAAATTACACGCCACCGAAACCAACTCTTGAAGAACTTCAATTATTGCATTTCGCCAGGCAACGCTTTGCGGATCAAAAAGCGCTTTTCTGGATGATGCGGGGAACCTTTGTCAGGGCTACCCGTCTTTTGGGACTGGAAAATTTTATGGTCAATATCTATGACAACCCGCAATTTGTTCACAGCGTATGCAAAATGGTTACCGAGTATAATCTTGCCAAGATAGAACTTTTGCAACAGTCCGGTCTTGATGTATTGATTGTCGAAGATGATATTGCCGACAAAAACCGACCATTTATTTCAACTGAACATTTCAAGGAATTCATCAACCCTTACAATCGGCAACTCGTTGAAAAAGCCCACTCTCTGGGACTGAAAGTCATCCGTCACAGCGATGGCAATTTATGGTCCATCATGGACATTCTTGTCGAGACCGGATATGATGGACTGAATCCACTGGAGCCGCAAGCGGGTATGGATCTGAAAAAAGTGAAGGAATATACGGGGAACAAATTGTGCCTTTTGGGAAATATCGACTGTCAGGAATTGCTATCATCCGGATCGACAGACGATGTGTATAAAGCAGTCAAAGATGCCATTGATGTTGCCGGAAAAGACGGGAGATTGATTATCTGCTCCTCAAATTCTCTCCATCCGGGAGTCAAACCGGAAAATTGCATTGCAATGTTTGAAGCAACAAAGAAATACAGTCGATATAATTAATTTTATTCGCTGATTATCGTCTACGGATTTACCGGATCGGTATAGCCGGCAATAATTCGCTTTCGGGTCTTTAATGCTTCGTTTTTAACATCAGCGGGTGTTTCGGAATGCTCCAACAATTTATCACAAGTTTCGATAATTGTATCCCTGTTAAAGGCAAATGCATACCAGCCCAGCGCCTCAATAACTACGATCCGGAGCTGAGCATCATCGGTTTCATCCAAAGCAACAGATATCATTACCGGCAAAGCTTCCTGATACTGGTAGTTACGCATGGTTCGGGCAGCGCCGATCCGAGTTTTAATTTTTAAAGTATCGTTAGTTAATTCAGGTATGGTCTCTTCCCGTAAACGGGCGGTTGAGCGTTCGTAGGAACCTTTCATCCAGGCCAGAAAGTCATCATTGGAGGTGGCTGCCGGCAGCCGTTGAATTTCCTTTTCAAATAGCGGATATACTTTCCCCGGGGCAATTTTTTCCAGCGCTCCCTTGGCTAAATAGGTCACCCGGTCAGATGGATCGTCAATAACTTTCCTGACCAGCACTGGCAGATAATCTTCCCGACCGACCACACCCATCCACTGAACCGTAAACCGCCGGATCAATTCATAGGGATCGTTTACTGACTTGAAGAGTATCTTTTCAAATTCCGGTGTCCGCAGTCCCGCCAGACCTTTCAAAGTACTTAATCTCACAATAAAAGAGTTCTCGTTTTGATATACATCGACCAGTTGCTGATTGGCCGCGACACCTTGCAGCGAGACAATTTTTCGTACCGCCAGCGATCGTAAAGCAACATCATCACTTTTTAATGTCTTTTTCCAGAATCGCAAATTGTCTGCATTTTTCTCCAGAATAACGGCCCAGTCTTTTTCGTTGGGATTATAAAAACGAAATGTCGGGTCACCGATAATATGATTTTCCAGATAAGCAACTTTCTGGTGCCACTGCCCCAGCCGGACATTATAATCCAGCAGACCAAGGCCTTCATCGGTCCAGACATCCTGCTTTACATTGACCGAATTGGCCACACCGGCAATGACATTTCCATCACCAAACACATATTCACCGGCAATGTATCGATCCTTCTGAAACGAGCCGTTAAAACATTCATCAAAAATAATCAATTCTGCGCCGGTTTTAAATTTGCCGACATCACTGATGTCCATATCCAGGTTGGCCGAATAAATTGAATCCGCGACAATCACAGAGTCCTCAAAAGTCCCTTCAAACCAGGATTCCGGTACGCCGTACTGTTCCATATAGTATGCTTTGGCTTCGGCCACATCATTTTTACGGCGGTTGGCCTG